>JAFDFH010000464.1 GCA_019309945.1 Deltaproteobacteria bacterium | reverse complement strand
GGCCTGGACCGCAAATCTTGTTTTTTTATGCGTTGGATTGGTGACGTGGCAGTATTCTGAGTAAATAGTGCCTGGGGCAACTGTAACGGTAAAAACCCGAGCTACAAATGCCTAAAATGCCTAAAATGCGCTAAAGTGCCTAAAATTAAGGATGTTAATCATTATATAAAAAAAAGCTAAAATTCCAATTTTGAGTTAGCTAGCATCCAGTATCGGATATCGGGTATCGGGCGCAAGTGGAAAAAACGTAGATTTCAAACATCGATAACAAATTGTCGATATCGCGCCGCTAAGCGCCTAAATAGATTCAGGCGTAACCGGAGATTCTAAAAATATATCCCCGTTCCCTGGAATTGAGGTTTTTTCTTCCAGGTGATATGAACCGGACCTCACAGCGTGATCTTATATGACAAAAAATTCCAAATTGTCATGCACCTTTACAACACATTGATGTTCTTTGGAATCGTATTGGGCTTTCCCGTTATAATCCCCGCCGTGCTTTTATCTGAAAAACGACGAAAAACCGTTTTGCAAAGAATTGGGGTAGCAGACGCCCCCACGGCAATACAGCATGATAAATTCAGGGATCAGGGAATCAATCGTGTATGGATACATGCCCTTTCAGTCGGAGAAGTTATTTCCGCCGTTCCGTTGGTTAAAGAATTAAACGATGCATGCGACCATTGCGATATCTTTTTTTCAGTCTCCACCAAAACCGGCTTTGAGGTTGCGAATACACTGGTAAAGGAAAATGTAAAGCAAATCTTTTTTTTCCCCTATGATCTTTTAATTTCGGTAAAACATATTATCGGAAAAATAGACCCGGCCCTTGTCGTGGTCGTTGAAACCGATATCTGGCCGAATTTTCTCATTGAAATGAAAAAGCGCAACATTCCGGTCATTCTCGTAAACGCAAGGTTGTCCCAAAAGTCTTTTTGCGGATACAAAAATTTTTCTTTTTTCACGAAACCTTTATTTTCCACTTTCTCAAAAGTTTGCGCACAGTCGATGATCGATGCCGAACGCTTCCGTTACCTGGGCATCCCTTTGAATAAAATCACGATAACCGGAAACGTTAAGTTTGATCAGACCTATGATCCCATTACAAAAGAGGAAATTGAACGCTTAAGGCAATGGATGAATATACGACCACGGCAGAAAATTTTCGTGGCGGGGAGCACCCATAAAGGCGAAGAATTGATACTGGCGGATGCTTTTAGAATGATAAAAAAGTCCTTTGAAGATTATCTTCTTATCATTGCCCCAAGAAATGTGGAACGTACGGTTTCGGTGTATCGCATTTTCAAAGCGGCTGGATTTTCCGTGGTGCGATTAAAAGAACTAAACGAAAGAGCTCCGGGAAAAAGATTCGAAGTCATTGTAATTGATGAGATCGGGCTATTGGGACGCTTGTATGCTTTTGCGGAAATCGCATTTATCGGCGGGAGCCTTGCGCCCTTCGGCGGTCATAATCCGCTTGAGCCTGCTGCATTTTCAAAACCGATTTTGTTTGGCCCTGATATGAGTGATTTTGAAGATATTTCAGAAAAACTCCTATCGTCAGGGGGCGCCATCCGGGTTAAGGATGTTCAAAGCCTTTACCGAGCCATGGAGATGCTGATTTCTGATAGAAAAAAAGCGCAAGAAATGGGCGAAAATGCCTATCAAGTTTACAACGTCAACAAAGGAGCGGCTCAGCGTACCCTAAACGTATTGGCAGAATATTTAAACCTAATTGATCGTAAACAAAAAGAAACGTAACTTCTCAATATGTTTCGGTAGGCCCGCTGCGCCATCCGGTAATTTTTTTCAATGCGGCCAAAACTTGCAGTTAAGGGCGCCTAACAGTGACCCGCGCACGGGACGTAAAATGAGTGTGTCACTTAGCACAAACAGGCTACAATCAACAATTTATACTGTTCGGGTCACTGTAAGCCGCCCTAAATTGCTTCAAACAGTTGCCCACTTTGAAAAAAATTACCGGATGACTCCGCTGGTAGGTTTAACCATAAGTTTTTGAGAAGTTACTTTTAAGGATTATAACCTGTTAAATTGTCTGCATATATTTTCCCACTCAACCATTTTTCGACTTAACTATTCAACAAGGTCTGTATTAACCAATAACACAAAGCGATGAAGCGAATTGCGGATTTAAAAAAGCGGATTGAAACCATCATAAAAAGTGGTGAGGGAAAAGTGAATTTCCCCTTAAGCTCCTTTCTATCTACTTCTTCCATCTTTTATGGCGGTGCGGTTAAGTTACGAAGCGCCTTTTATTCAAAAGGCATCATACGTTCAAAAAGACTCCCCTGTATGGTTATATCCGTCGGGAATATTACCCTGGGCGGTACGGGCAAGACGCCCATGACAATCTATACCGCGCAGCTTATCCGGCAGCTGGGCTATAAAGTAGTTGTCATAAGCCGCGGATATAAGGGCGGCGCGGAAAAGATCGGAGGGATTGTCAGCAACGGAAGTCAAATTTTCATGACCTCTGACGAAGCTGGTGACGAACCGTTCATGATGGCCCAAAAACTGGACCAAATCCCTGTCATTGTCGGGCAGGACCGGTTTACATCAGGGATGTTGGCGATTCGGGAATTCGATCCCCAAGTTGTTATCCTGGATGATGGTTTCCAGCACCTTAAGCTTTTGCGGGATATGGACCTCGTCCTATTGGATTACAAACGTCCTTTTGGAAATAATCATCTATTTCCCAGAGGTGTCTTAAGGGAGCCGGTTTCAGCGCTTCTACGTGGAGATGCGTTTATTTTAACGAGGTCTGATGCGCCTGTACCAACAGCCTTCAATGATCATATACCCCTAACCCAGGGCCGGCCGGTTTTCAGGTCTTTCCATGTTGCCCGTGTTTACAAGGTATTGAAAGGAAAAACGATCGAGTGTGATCAGGAGTTGTTGAAAGGATGCAAGGCCTATGCTTTCGCCGGGATCGCAAGAAATGATGATTTTCAGCGTACCTTAAAAGAATTTGAATGTAATATAAAAGGTTTCCTGGATTTTCCGGATCATCATCGGTATTCAAGCAGCGACATTGATAAAATATTAC
>JAFDFH010000098.1 GCA_019309945.1 Deltaproteobacteria bacterium | reverse complement strand
TGCATGGGTCGTCATACCGGCGCTCAACTATATTCTCCGTGGCGGGGGAACACCTGTTGCAGGGAAATGGGTGCCTTTACGGGAGCTGAAAAACGGGAAGACATGGTATCGTCTGTTTGAGCAGCGCTGTGAAAAGCCATTAAAAAGGGTTGCGGACACGTATACGGATCTTTTCAAGGACATGCTCGAAATTTTCAACGGAAGGCAAGTGGAAAATCATTACGCCTCCGATATTGCGCTTGTTTTGCATCCTCTGCCAAGGGTACCGATCCTCATTTGTTACTGGTATCCGGAGGACGACCTGGAATCGAGTCTCAATATTTTTTTTGATTCAACTGCCGAAGATAATCTTAACATTGAATCCATCTGGGCGCTTGCGACCGGGCTCGTGCGGATGTTTGAAAAAATCGCTTTGCGACACGGTATAAGGTGAGGTGTCAAATCTTGATGCGCCCCGGGTCTTTTCGCGGGCTGACATCTATCAACATCTGAAAGGAGATACAAAGTGGACATAAAAAACGTTTGTGTAATCGGGATGGGTACGATGGGCAGTCAGATCGGGATTGTTTGTGCCCAGGGAGGTTATGCCACCACCATGGTGGATATATCGGATCAGCAGGTTGAAAAAGGGTTAAAACTTATCCACTCCTTTTTGAAAGCACAGGTTAATAAAAAAAAGATGGATCAGGCGAAAATGGAAAAAATTTTAGCCCTGATCAGAACAACTTTAAATCTGAAGGAGGCCGTGGCCCAGGCCGACCTGATCATTGAAGCCGTTTTTGAGGATATCGGGGTCAAAAAAGAGACATTTAAAGCAATGGATGCAGGCAGCCCCAAGGAGGCCATCCTTGCCAGCAATACCTCGACCCTTTGGATAAGCGAACTAGCTGCTGTCACCGGTCGACCTGAAAAATGCATCGGCACCCACTTTCTGATTCCTGCGGCGCTGACACGCATGGTGGAGGTAATCCGGGGGGTGCAGACGTCCGATGAAACCCACGCAGCGATTATCGATTTTCTTGCAAAATGCGGCAAGGAAACGGTAACAGTTGCCGACTCCCCCGGTTTTGTGATCAATCGCCTCTATCTTCCCCTGGTCAATGAAGCCTTTTTTGCCCTCGAGACGGGTCTTGCCAGCGCTGAAGATATTGACAAGAGCTGTACCAAGGGGCTGGGTTTTCCGTTGGGGCCGTTAGCTGCGGCGGATGCCTTCGGGCTGGATATACTTCTTGCCTGCATGCGCACGTTTTACAATGAGCTGGGCGATAAATATCGTCCCGCGCCTTTGCTGACCAAGCTTGTTAAAGCCGGTCGGCTGGGACGCAAAACAGGGCAAGGCGTTTATGTTTACAAGAAATAAATTTGACGGTCTCGTAAAAAGTCCAACTTCTGCGTTGTGCTGCATTTTGTAATCATTCAACGTACGACAAGTACGCCTCATGATTACAAAATTTGCACGCCTTGAATTTAAACTTTTTTCGAAACCGCCTAAATCGGACTTTTTACGAGTTCATCAAATTTCTATCCAATCACTTTTTCAAAGGAGCTATTTATGGAAGCAACAGTACTCTCGGAAACAAAAGACAGCATATGTTACCTGACGCTTAACCGACCGGAAAAGTTCAATGCTTTAAATCTGCAACTGGTGCTGAGTTTAATTTCAGCGTTGCAAAAAGTTGAGTCCGATTCGAAGGTAAGGGTGGTCATTCTGAAAGGTGCCGGCAAAGCCTGGTGTGCGGGTGGAGATCTGGATGAGCTCTTGGAACTGACACAGGGCAGTGCCGCTGACCGCCGTCATTACCTGACGAAATTCAAGGCCATGATCGATGCTGTACGGGGTATTTCCAAACCAATTATTGCTGCCGTACAAGGGGTTTGCATTGGGGGCGGAAACGAACTTAACATTGCCTGTGACCTGACGATTGCTTCTGAAAAGGCCAAATTCGGACAGGCCGGGCCCCGCGTAGGCTCCGTGCCCGCTTTCGGCGTTCCCCAAAATCTTCAAATCCTTGTCGGAGAAAAACGCTCCCGTGAGATTGCATACCTGTGCCGACTCTACTCAGCCCGGGAGGCAGCGTCCATGGGCTGGATCAACAAAGTTGTAGCACACGAAGAACTTGAAAAAGAGGCGGAGAATTGGGCACGCGAAATTATAGACAAGAGCCCAACCGCAATCGCACTGGCCAAAAAGATGCACAATATATACCACGATACGCTCTCTTCTTCCGCGGAGATGGGTGTGGAAATGTTAACCTTTTTCTGGGGAACCGAAGAGGCCCGGGAGGGTATGGTCGCATTCAAAGAAAAACGAAAGCCGATATTTAGACCCTAACCCGGACAAGCCGGAACCAAAAATATTTGCCACAAAGGAACTACGCTTCTTTCGAGACTGTGCTTGGAAAAAGCGGCTCCCTGGGGTAACTGTAACGGTAAAAACCCGAGCTACAAATGCCTAAAATGCTTAAAATGCGCTAAAGTGCCTAAAATTAAGGATGTTAATCATTATATAAAAAGAAGTTAAAATTCCGATTTTGAGTTAGCGAGTATCCCGTATCGGGTATCGGGCGTAAGTGGAAAAAACGTAGATTTCAAACATCGACAATAAATTGTCGCTATCGCGCCGCTAAGGGCCTAAAATAATGTTCGTATAGAAAATCGAGAGTAATTCAACCCCCAAAAGGTGCGTGGTTTTGTGGATAGGATTATCTCCAAAAGAGCTGGTCGGATCATAATTTTAAGAGATCTTTTAACATAACAGAGGAAAATCGATGACGATAAACAGCATTTTTATCGCAGGGTCGGGATTGATGGGCAGTGGAATTGCCCAGGTCTGCGCCCAGGCCGGAATCGAAGTGACGTTGAATGACATCAGCGCAGAGGCGCTTTCCAAAGGGCTGAGCAATATCGACTGGTCCGTGGGAAAGCTGATTGCGAAATCCCGGTTACACGAAGACAAAGAAACGATCTTAGGCCGGATTAAAACCGCGGCGGATTTTGCAAAAGCGTTTGAGGCTGATTTGGCCATCGAGGCTGTCTTCGAAAACCTCGAACTCAAACAGAACATCTTCAGGAAATTGGATGCAACCTGCAATCCGGATGCATTTCTGGCAAGTAATACATCGGCGATTCCCATTACCGTGTTGGCGGCTGTTACCAGACGGCCGGACCGGGTTCTGGGCCTCCATTTTTTCAATCCGGTTGTAATGATGCAGACGGTGGAAGTGGTCAGAGGGTTCAATACCTCTGAAGCGGCCATGCAGGCCGGTGTGGATATTGTCCGGAAGTTGGGAAAGGAACCGATTCGGGTGGAGCGCGATGTGCCCGGCTTTTTGATGAACCGGATTAATCTGGTGAGTTATGTGGAGGCCATTCGATTGCTCGAGCAGGGCATTGGCACCGTGGCCGATATCGACAAAGGGGTCAGGCTTGCCTTTGGCCGGCCCATGGGGCCTTTCGAAACCGGGGATATGGTGGGCCTGGATGTGTCCTGCGGCGCCCTGACAGCTATTTACGAAGAATGTCGGGATATGCGTTTCTATCCGCCTCAGATGTTGAGGCGGAAGGTAAAAGCCGGCCAGCTGGGCCGCAAGACCGGCAAAGGATGGTACGCCTATGAGGAAGACGGTAGCAAAAAGGAGGTTTAATTGATGCGGGAGGCTATAATTGTCAGCGCCGTCAGAACGCCGGTGGGTCGTTACATGGGAGCGCTCAAGGATATTGCGGCCTACGATCTCGCCGCCCTGATATTAAACAGGGTGGTGGAGCGGGCCAATATCTCACCGGAACGGGTTGACGAGGTGATCATGGGGCAATCCTACCAGAGTGGTGAATACGTGAATATCGCGCGGATGGCGCTGCTTACGGCCGGTTGGCCGGAATCGATTCCGGGCATCACCATTGACAGGCGTTGCTGTACCGGTTTGGATGTCGTTTGTTTGGCAGCCTTAAAAATCCAATCCGGCCAGGCCGAGGTTGTGGTTGCGGGAGGCGTGGAGAGCATGAGCACGGCTGAGTTTTATGTGCCGGGCGATATCAAATGGGGTGTAGGCGGTAAAAAGGGGATGCCCCGGGGCCATGGTGATCTCTCCATGTGGGGGATTCCGTTTTACGATCGTATCCAGCGCGCCCGGGTCATGTCTCAGCCGGAGGCACGTTACGGGGTCTTGGCGTCCATGATGTCATGGGCCGAGACGGCGGCCGGGGAGGAAGCGATTTCACGGGAAGATTGTGACCGATGGGCATTGGGAAGCCATCAAAAGGCCTGTGCGGCAGCGGCAGCAGGCAAATTTGCCGGGGAGATCATTCCCATATCGGTTCCGCAGCCAAAGGGCGAGGCCGTAATGGTCGATCAGGATGAAGGCCCCCGGGCCGACACGACCCTGGAAAAGCTTGCCCGGCTGAGGCCGGTGCTCGGCGGGGTATGTACGGCGGGAAATTCTTCTTCTGAAAATGACGGTGCGGCCGCCGTCGTGGTGATGTCGCCTGAAAAGGCAAAGGAATTGGGGGTGAAACCTCTGGGCCGGTTGAAATCTTTCGCAGTTGTTGGAGATGACCCTCGCAAGACCTATGCAACCGTTCCTAGGGCGGTTAGGAGAGCCCTTGAAAAGGCTGGCTTGACACTCGACCAGATGGAGCTGATTGAGATTCAAGAGGCCTTTGCGGCCCAAGTGCTTGCGGATTTAAAGCAGATGGGGATTTCCCCGGACGATTACGGCAAGGTCAATGTCAATGGATCGGGGATTTCCCTGGGTCACCCGATTGCCTGTACCGGAACCCGGGTGCTGGTGACGCTGCTCCAGGAAATGCAGCGGAAAAATGCGCGCTACGGTCTGGAGTGTATTTGCGGCGGCGGGGGGCTCGGCATTGCGGCGGTCATTGAAGGGCTTTGAGAGAAGCGTTATCAATGGCCTCGTCAATGATTTGTTTCAAACCTTCAAGCCCGATTTCCTTTTTTTCCACAACCGGAAGACCGGTTGAGCGGCTGATCGCATCGATTTCATCTTTATAATCATCCAAGTTCCCGAGAGCATCTAAAAGAACAAGTCCGTCGAGCATAGCGTAACGTTCTTTGAGATTTTCTTTAGACTTTTCAAAATGATTCCAAAATGTTATCCAGCCCGGAGTTAGAAAGAAATATTTATGGTCCCGATCGGCTTCTAAAAGCCGGCCTTTTCCGCCGAGCAAGCAATCGACGCAATTGAGGGCATCGACTTTGACGATTCCATGGGTCTCAACCAGTTTTTTAATTTCATAATCAAAACCTAAACAAACATCGCCATAGACGGCGATGACGTTTCGGGCCTGATGTTTGGGAACCTTTTCAAAGGTACCCTTTAGCGCCCTTTCTAAAAGTTCGTAATCATAGTGAAGTTTGGCGCCGAGATACTTTACGTCAGCATCCAGTTGACCGGTTTCGATGAGTTTTTGTATTTCATTTCTTAATATCCCACAGGATATCAGTAAGGGCTTTTTTTGATCGTTCATTTGGCCTCCAACGTTTTTTGAGGGTGGAAATGTTTTTAAAATCAGAAGGTTTGCTTTGCCATCGATTGCATTCGAACAAGCTGCGACGCTTCACAATTTAAACCATGGGACCTCTTTTGTAAATCATTTTTTCATGCGAAAGACCGAAAACCGCTAAGAAAATGTTGAATTTGAATCGTTTCTTGTTTATGTAGGGTCCGTCCAGAAACGAGGATTTTTGTTTGAGATCAAGGCCTGCGAAAAATTTTACCGCAGGCATATAGTTGATATTCCGAGGATAAAATTTTGAGCATAACGCCGAGATCGGGCAAAAAGATCGTTTCTGGATGGGCACTATGCAGGTGACGGTCTCTTGATGCTGAGCCCGGAAGATGCTTAGGAGTGGTTTCAAAACCCCATCTACCCTGATTTCACATTATGCTATGGAGATAAAATATGGTCGTCAATATTACTAAAGACAACTTCGAAAAAGAGGTTATTCAATCGGAAATACTGGTTGTGGGTTATTTTCAACTGGTGAATTGAGCTAAGTGTGTGGTGTTCAAATCCTTCGGGGAAGGATTAGAAAAGCAAAATCCTGACAAGGTTAAGCTGGCTGTATTTGATATCACCAAAACGCAGTCACTTGCAAAAACACTGGGTGTCAAATCAACGCCGAGTTTTGTTATTTTTAAAGATGGTCAAGAATTAGAGCATTTTTATGGGGACGGACTTATAAGAGATAACATCGAAAATTTTGTATCTACGGTTGTCCCGTGAAAATACGTGGTCGGCCGTAAATGGCTTGCCCGGACAAAACCATCCATCAACCCAATTTGGATACCAGCCGCATTTTGATTGCCTGCAGAAAATCTTCGGTGTAAACTTGCCGGTTGCGCTCATCCGGAGTAGCAATTTTGATAAGATCGCCGGTCATCACTCCGTTTTCGATGGTTTCCATAGCCGACTGCTCCAGGGCCGTGGCAAATGTAACAACATCCGGGGTCTGGTCCAGTTCGCCCCTCTTGCGCAGGCCGGTGGACCATGCAAAAATGAGGGCCATTGGGTTGGTGGAAGTTTTGGTGCCCTCCAGATACTTGTAATAGTGCCTCTGGACGGTCCCGTGGGCCGCCTCATACATGTAACATCCCCGGGGGGAGACCAGGACCGATGTCATCATGGCCAGGCTTCCGTATGACGAAGCGAGCATATCCGACATGACATCCCCATCATAATTTTTACAGGCCCACAGAAGCCCGCCCTCGGATTTCATGATCCGCGCAACGGCATCGTCAATCAGGGTATAGAAATATGACAGCCCTTGGTTGTTAAATTTGGCTTTCCAATTGCTTTCGTATTCTTCCGCAAAGATTTCTTTGAAGCGGACATCGTAAGTTTTAGATATGGTATCTTTCGTGCTGAACCATACATCCAGTTTCCGGTCGTGTCCGAATGTAAAGCAGGCTTTGGCGAAGCTTTTGATGGAAGCGTCGGTATTGTGGATTCCCTGCAAAATGCCCGGACCCTGAAATTCATGGATAGTCTGCCGAACCGTAGCGCCGTCTATCGGTGTAAATACGATTTCCGCCTTACCCGGTCCGTTGACGCGTAACTCGGAATTCCTGTAAACATCCCCGTAGGCGTGGCGACCGATATAGATGGGTTTGGTCCAGTTGCGCACCGCAGGGGTGACGTTTTTTACCATAATCGGTGCCCGGAACACGGTGCCGTCTAAAAGGCCCCGGATGGTCCCGTTGGGACTTTTCCACTCTTGCTTGAGGTCGAATTCTTCGACCCGGGCGGCATTTGGCGTGATGGTGGCGCATTTGACCCCGACGCCGAATTTTTGAACCGCCCTGGCAGCCTCAACCGTCACCTGATCATCGGTTTCATTGCGGTGTTTGATGTGAAGATCGTAATAGTCCAGATCCATTTTCAGATAGGGCAGGAGCAGTTCTTCCTTGATCATTGACCACAAGATCCGGGTCATTTCATCGCCGTCCAATTCCACTAGCGTGGATTTTACTTCAATTTTCTTATTTAAAACCATTTAGCAATCGCCTTTGCGCCTAAAATAATCCGTACCGAACCCGGAACAGGGTCTTGAGCAAAAAACCGTTACTTGCAATATCAGCCGGGCGCTCCGGATGAGGTTCTTGGCCCGGCCCCAGGGTATCACAGCGGTATCACCGGAGCGAAATGATTTCTGCGTTATGCTCAAAATTTTATCCTCGGAATATCAACTATATGCCTGTGGTAAAATTTTTCGCAGGCCTTGATCTCGAACAAAAATCCTCGTTTCTGGACGGACACTATATTAGTTTATTGTGATTAAAAATGCAAGCAGAATGCCGGCTCTGAAAGTGTTGGCCGTCGGCTCAATTAACAGGGTTTGTTATGATACTGTTTCAAAATTAGAAAAAAAATGTTAATTTGATGAGGTAGTTTCAAAATGTTCAATTTTGTCCAAGGTCAAGGAAGGTGAAAATTTTTAACCACAGGAATACATTGAGTATTTCGATGATAGAAAATTGAGTCTAACGCAGAGATTGGGCAAAAGGGGGCGTTTTGAAACTGCCTCGATGTGAAAAGATTAGCATATTTTGAGGATGAAAATCTAAGCCTGACGCCGAAATTGGGGAAAATAGCAGTTTTCGTTCAGGCACTATTTAAAATAACCCGGATATGGGTTATATAAGGTTTGTTGTAATTTTTCGTGCTGATGTTAAGCGTCATCATTATGAACGAATCAAAAAAACTTTCATCAGGATGAGGGCCAAAGACAATTTGGCTTGGGGCATTTTGTTACGGAAGCCTGTCATTGTGAGCATTTAAATTTATTCGGAAAAAGGGATGGGACACCATGGAAAAGCATGAATTTGCCAAACAGATAAGCATTGGGGACCGTGAATATAGCATTTTCGATATCAATGGGCTCGAGCAAAAGGGGTTGGCCGACATCAAACGGCTTCCTTTTGCAATCAAAATTCTAGTAGAAAACCTGCTGCGGAAACTGGACGGCAGAATCGTCCTTGAAGCGGATTTGATCCACATTGCCAGATGGCAGCCAAGCTACACGGAACCGGTTGAAATCCCTTATCATCCGGCACGGGTTCTGATGCAGGATTTTACAGGGGTACCGGCCGTCGTCGACCTTGCAGCCATGCGAGATGCTGTCAAAGATCTTGGCGGAGACCCCGAAAAGATCAACCCCCTGGTCCCGGTTGAATTGATTGTCGATCACTCGATTCAGGTGGATTATTACGGAACCGCTGCGGCCCTGCAAAAAAACGTGGAAAAAGAATACGCGCGCAACGGGGAGCGTTATGCTTTATTGAAGTGGGCCCAGCAAAGCTTCGACAATTTTAAAGTGGTTCCCCCCAATTCCGGAATTTGTCACCAGGTGAATCTGGAATACCTTGGTCGGGTCATCATTACCGAAGAGAATAACGGTAGCATAATCGCCTATCCGGATACGCTGGTCGGTCTGGATTCCCATACCACGATGATCAACGCTATCGGCGTCATGGGATGGGGGGTCGGCGGCATCGAGGCCGAAGCCGTCATGCTCGGTCAACCCTATTATATGACCATCCCGGAAGTGATCGGTTTTAAAATGACGGGAAAACTCCCGGAGGGTGTCACGGCAACCGACCTGGTGCTGCGGGTGACGGAAATGCTCAGACAGTATGGTGTTGTAGAGAAATTCGTTGAGTTTTTCGGGGCCGGCATGCAAAACTTGACGGTAACCGACAGGGCCACCATTGCCAACATGTCACCTGAATACGGTGCCACAATGGGTTTTTTCCCGGTCGATGAAAAAACCATCGAATACCTCAAAACAACCAACCGGGAAGGTCGCGCCGAGATTGTGGAGGCAAGCGCCAAAGCTCTCGGACTGTTCTACACCGGCCAGGAAACACCGGAATACACCGCCGTTATAGAACTGGATCTTGCCACGATCGAGCCTGCCGTGGCCGGACCTGCCAGGCCTCAGGACCGAATTGGCCTCCAAGACCTGAAAAATAAATTTCAAGAAATTCTGGGTTGCAAATATGAAAGAGATACGGATGTAGCCCTTATCTCGCAGTTTCATGAAGAGTCGGGGACGCTGAGCTCCCGGACCGATGCCTGCAAGCCGAGCGGAAAAGCGATGTTTTCCGTCGATCTTGACGGCAAAGCTGAAAAAATCGGGGATGGCAGCGTTGTTATCGCAGCCATTACTTCCTGCACCAATACGTCTAATCCATTCGTGCTGCTCGGTGCCGGACTTCTTGCGCAAAATGCCGTCAGCAAAGGTCTGAAGGTGCCCGCATATGTAAAAACATCCCTGGCCCCCGGATCCAAAGTCGTCATTCGCTACCTCAAGGATTCCGGCCTGCTGCCTTACCTCGAAGCCCTCGGGTTTTACCTTGCCGGATTCGGCTGTACGACTTGCATCGGCAACAGCGGGCCGCTGCATCCGGAAATCGAAAGAACCATTCTTGAAAATGATCTGAATGTGGCCGCCGTTCTTTCGGGCAACCGTAATTTTGAAGCCCGAATTCACCAACGCATCAAGTCGAACTTTTTAGCCTCCCCCATGCTGGTAATCGGTTTCGCCATTGCCGGAAGCGTCGACATCGATTTAACCACCGCGCCGATCGGTTCCGACCCCAACGGCGAACCGGTTTTTCTTAAAGACATCTGGCCGACCTCCGAAGCCATTGAAGATCTCATTGCTAAGCATGTCCGGCAGGAGTTTTACGACCTGGAGTACAGCCGAATTTTCGATGGCGATGCCTTCTGGCAAAACCTCCCTGCCACGGAAAGTACAACCTACGCCTGGGATGATCAGTCCACGTATATTAAAAAGCCACCTTACTTTGATGACTTTGAGCCGGACCTTAAAAAATCCGGGGACGTAAAAGATGCAAAAGCGCTGGTGCTGCTTGGTGATTCGGTAACCACCGACCACATTTCGCCGGCCGGCGCCATTCCCCCCGAATACCCGGCAGGGCAATACCTGGTCAAAAAAGGTGTGGCTGTCGAAGATTTTAATTCCTATGGATCCCGAAGGGGCAATCACGAGGTGATGATGCGGGGCACATTCGGAAACATACGCATAAAAAACAAAATCGTGACTCCCACGGAAGGAAGTTTTACAGTCAAGCTTCCCGGCAACGAGCAGATGTTCATCTACGAAGCGGCCATGGCGTATCAAACCGCAGGTACCCCCCTTGTGGTCCTTGGCGGCAAGGAATACGGTTCCGGTTCTTCCAGGGACTGGGCTGCCAAAGGAACGGCGCTTTTGGGAATAAAAGCGGTCATCACCGAATCTTATGAACGAATTCACCGTAGCAACCTTGTGGGCATGGGAGTCCTTCCGCTGATGTTTAAAGCGGGCGAAAGTGTGGAAAGTCTGGGATTGGAAGGAAGTGAAACTTTTTTTATTAGCGGCGTTGAAGATATAAAACCCAGAAAGACCCTGCCGGTTAAGGCCTTAAAGCCGGACGGAAGACAGATCGACTTTGAAGTCATCGCCCGGCTTGATACGGATACCGATGTGGATTACTTCGAAAATGGCGGCATCCTGCCGTATGTCTTGCGAAAAATAAATAAAGGAGGATCTAAATTATGAAAAAGTCTATTGGCGCCCAAACAATTATCTACCCCGCTCCGGTTCTTATCGTGGGAACCTATGACAAAGCCGGAAAACCAAATGCGATGACCGCCGCTTGGGGCGGGATATGCTGCTCCAAGCCCCCGTGTGTTGTAATATCACTGCGCGAAGCAACCTACAGCTATGGCAATATTGTGGAAAACAAAGCGTATACGATCAATATCCCTTCTGAAAAGTATGTCAGGGAATGTGATTATTTTGGAATGGCCTCCGGTAAGAAAAATGATAAATTTGCAGCGACGGGGCTTACACCCATAAAAAGTGATTTGGTAAACGCACCCTATATCGAGGAATTCCCTTTTATTTTAGAATGTAAGCTCCTGCACACATTTGAAATCGGATTGCACACCCAGTTTATTGGTGAAATTATTGATGTCAAGGTTGATGAGAGTGTAATGGATGAAAAGGGAAACCCGGATATTGAAAAGGTCAAACCGATTATATTTGCGCTTTCATCCAAAACGTATCATGGCATCGGGGCCAAGATCGGGGATGCCTGGTCAATTGGAAGAGATATAAAATGACTTTCGAAAAAGCGACCGTATTCCCTGCAGCTTGGTACAATTGAGAACATGGAAAAGAAACACGATGCGAGCTTTAAGAAAGAACTGAATACTTTCATATAACTGAGGTATCGGGGAGTTTTTTCGATTCGATCGCTTCATGAATAATCAGCGACTCCATCGTGCAAACTCATTTATAAGGGTTCGTAAAGAAAGAGCAGGTATTCTCTTTATAAAACAGGATGTTATTTAAGAAAGCCCGCGGTAAAACGCTAGGGTGTTTTTGGCTCTTTCTTAACGATCCCTAATGCATTCAAACAGTGCACGATTACGCTGCTGATTATTCATTCCGCTATTTACAAAGTATTGAAAAAACTCCCCGACCTCTCATGTAACTATATTGGGAAAAAGGGATATTAAGCAATGATTGCGGTTTGAGTCAATTATTAGGAAGATACTTTGTTAAAAGCATCGCCACTATTCTTAAGGAGGCTTGAGTCATGTCAAATGAGGCGTCTTTTCTCACAATCACCGTTGATAAGAGCCATATTATCACTATCGGGGAACGGCTTTACGAACAAAGCATTGAACTGATCAGGGAACTCGTCAACAACGGATATGACGCTGACGCAACCCGGGTGGACGTCACCGTCTCAGACAAAGAAATCGTGATCGCCGATAATGGTGAGGGGATGGATATCGATGGCCTTAAGCAGTACTTCAATGTTGGGTCAAGTGAAAAGCTAAGAAATCCCAAGTCGCCCGGATTTGGACGAGACCGGATCGGCCAATTCGGAATCGGAAAATTTGCGAGTCTGGCCGCTGCTTCCCGCTTTGAGGTCACCACGCAAAAAGGGATTTTCGCTGCCCGTGTGGTCTTCGACAAAGCCCGCTGGATTGAAGCAGGCGATTCATGGAAGATCCCCCTCACGCTTCTGGACCGAGACACCCAAAGAGGGGATGGAACGATCGTTCGCCTCGTGGGGCTAAAAAGGGCCTTTAAGCCCGAAGACGTTATTCAGAGAATTGCCGAAGGCGTGCCGATTCGCGCCAGGGACTTCGCCGTATACGTAAACAGGTATAGGGTGACTTCCAGGATGCTGGCAGGGAACCGTATTCCAGTTATGGATGGCACTCCATACGGTATCATTCATGGGGAAATCGTTATCCTCCCCGCATATCGCGCCTCCAAGGAAGACATGGGTATCGAGATCAAGGTGAAGGGGGTGACGGTACGGCGAGAGTTATTCGATATGGTTTCCTGGGGCAAAGCGGCAACACGCATCAGGGGGGAGATCAATGCCGACTTTCTCCCTCTAACGAGTGATCGATCTGGATTCATTGAGGATTCCCCGGAATACAGATCATTCTTCAAGGTCATGGAGAAAATTATCGCTGAGGTCGGGAAGGCTTACAAACAGCTTGCCTCTGAGCGGGAGAATCGAAGCGTAAACCGTGCCGTCAAGGAAGCCTTACAGCGTATACACAATGCCCTATTGCTGAACCCTGAGTTTTCCCCGTTTGGTGTTGTTCCTTTGGCGGAAGAAGGCATACAAGGTACTGGGGAAACGGGTGTCGAAATAACTTCCAAAAAGAAAGAGGAAAACGAGATAAATGTAGAGGACGTAGGCGCGATGCCCCCATCTGATTCAGATGAGGTAGATTCCACCGTGGCGGCCGAAGGCGAGAAACCCAAAAAACAGTGCAAACCTTCTCTAAAAATCGCAACCCCCAATGCAGTGGTAAAAAGGCTCAAGTTCGGCGACGCCGGGGTGACCTGCTGCCTGGATCACTTAGGAGAAGATGGACCGGAATGTATAACGGAAGGAACGATCATCTATATCAATCGGGATCATCCTTTATATCGCCGGGAGGCCAGGAAAAAAGATGCCCATATCCTGAATATCGCTCGACTCATTACCCAGGAGATATCGCTTATGAAAGACCCCGCCAATCCCCGTGAGGCATACAACCGTCAATCAAAACTGCTGCGTGATGCCTTCAAAGAGGTTGATGATAAAATCTCAAGACGGAAAAAAGGCAAAAGCTAAACGATTCCAACCTTCCTCCCGAAACCCGCAAGTCCAAGGTCTAATTATCCCCTGAAATAACGTTTGATCGACTTGCTTTAATACGGCTTCTATGCTTTTTCTCATCAAGTCGGCGCTTTCTGGCAGCCATTGGGACTGACCTTTTCCTTCGGGGTAATGCCTCTGTCAGGGATTCTCCTAATAACGATGCGAAACGTTTAACAGCCTCATCCCGGTTGGAGGCCTGGGTGCGATGTTTCTGGGAAACAACCCTGAGAACACCCTCTTTGTTTATTCGCGTTGGCAAATGATTCCGGATCAATTCTTTTTGGTCGTCTGCAAGGTTCGGCGAATTGGCCACATCAAACCACAGTGTCACCCGGGTGTTGACTTTGTTCACATTCTGACCACCTGGCCCGCTGCTCCGGGAGTACGAGAACTTTAGCTCGTTTAGCAGGATGGAAAGATTGTCCGAAATTTTTATTTGTGATTTCATCCCGTTATTTTCCATGAGCGGGTAGGCTATTCTCATCTTTATTGATATACGAAGACCGTCATCAAGGCACCACATATTCCACCGATCAGTACCTGCTTCAAAAGAAGATCCCCGTGCCACCATTGGTATGGGTGGCTGTCAAGGTTGATGGATATCTCATATCAACAAGTAAAGCACTACAGGAAAAACACCAATTTGTCCAGAAAATGAATAGGTTATAGAAGACTCTAACATAAATCCCATGCCAACCACCATGAATTGTCCGTTTCCTCAGGAAAAACAGACAAATATAGAAGGCATATAGTTGATATTCTGAGGATAAAATTTTGAGCATAACGCCGAGATCGGACAAAAAGACCGTTTCTGGATGGGCACTAAGTAGCCAACCCGTACACAGAAAATCATATCCACCTGCACAAAATTCAGTGCATTTACTTTTTCATCTAACCCCTATAATTTATTGACACTTTTCAAATAATCACTT
>JAFDFH010000463.1 GCA_019309945.1 Deltaproteobacteria bacterium | reverse complement strand
AATGCGGAATGGCACGAACATTTCAAAACATCCGTCTCTTTCAGAATATGACGGTTCTTGAAAATGTGATGATTGGTCGTCATTGTCGAATGTCCGCGGGCATCCCGGGCGCAATCTTTCGGAACAGGGCAACTGTTAAAGAAGAAAAGCAGGTGGTTGAGGACAGCTACAGGATGCTAGAAAAGATTGGTCTTGAACAATTTGTTAATGAGTTTGCCAAAAACTTGCCGTATGGCGCCCAGCGTCGCCTTGAGATTGCCAGGGCCATGGCAACGGAACCGTTTATCCTTCTTCTGGATGAACCTGCTGCGGGTATGAATCTGCAGGAAACCAAGGAACTGGACGAACTGATTTTGTGGATCCGTGATGAAGAAAAGATTTCCATATTACTGATCGAACATGACATGAAACTTGTGATGAGTCTATCTGATCGAATCTATGTTGTCGATTATGGAAAGAAAATCGCAGAGGGAACAGTTGATCACATTAAAAACAATCCGGCGGTCATAAAGGCCTACCTCGGAGAAGATGTCGATGCTTAAATTAAGCAACGTGCAAACATTCTACGGTAAAATTCAGGCCTTACGGGATGTTAGCATGGAGATATCGGAGGGCGAGATTGTAACCCTGATTGGTGCCAATGGCGCTGGAAAAACGACAACCCTCATGTCGATTTCCGGAATTGTTCCCTCTAGATCTGGTGAGATCGTTTTTGAAGGCCAGTCGATTCAAGCCATGAGCCCCCATAAGATTGTCGATCTCGGTATTTGTCAGGTTCCCGAGGGACGTCGTATTTTTCCATACCTGACCGTCTCTGAAAATCTGGATATGGGGGCTTTTTTACGCACCGACAAAGACGCGATAGGGGAGGATATGGAATACATATTCGAGCTTTTTCCTATCCTATCGCAAAGACGGCAGCAGGCCGGTGGAACTCTCAGCGGCGGTGAGCAGCAAATGCTCGCCATTTCCAGAGCCCTTATGGCCCGACCGCGTCTGCTCCTGATGGATGAGCCCTCTTTGGGGCTTGCCCCCCTTATCGTCAGGCAGATATTTGAAATTATAAGAAAGATCAATGCCGAAAACAATACGACCATTTTCCTTGTAGAGCAGAATGCGAATCTGGCGCTGAAAGTGGCGAGTCGGGGCTACGTGATGGAAAATGGCCGCATAACCCTTTCGGATTCATCGAAAAATCTTCTTTCCAACGAAGAGGTAAAGAAAGCCTATCTGGGGTTGTAAGTTCGAAGTCCCCCAACACGTTATGAACGATGATTTAACGCCTATTCTTGTCGGAGCCGGTCAGGTTATTGAAAAAGGCGTTGACCCTGCGGAGGCAATGGGGCCTGTTGAGCTGATGGTGGAGGCTGCCGGTCGTGCCGCAGATGATGCGGGTATCGGAAGAAAAAAACTGGCTGATCTTGACCTTCTGATCGCCGTTAAGAGCGTTGTTGATGTGCTGACCGTAAACGGCATCCTGAACCCCATTCAGAATCCTCCGGAAGCCCTGGCCCAACGCCTTGGAGCGCATCCGGCCAGGCAGTATATCACCGCAACCGGCGGGAATACGCCCCAAATGCTGGTAAACCAGACGGCCCAACGGATTGCCCAAGGCAGGGTCCGGCTCGCTCTTTTTGCGGGTGCCGAGGCTCTGGATACCATGGCAAGATCATTACAGACCGGCTTGCAGAGAGACTGGACCATCCCCAGCAATAGCGATCCGGAGATGTTATCCCCTGAACGGGACGGCACTAATGCGATGGAAAAAGCCCACGGCCTGTATCTCCCGGCTAATACCTATCCGTTGTTTGAAAATGCCCTCCGGGGTT
Organism: Deltaproteobacteria bacterium; assembly: GCA_019309945.1. Classification (GTDB taxonomy): domain Bacteria; phylum Desulfobacterota; class Desulfobacteria; order Desulfobacterales; family JAFDFH01; genus JAFDFH01. Next base: position 872 of record JAFDFH010000463.1, on the reverse strand, counting down.
ATTACGGACGAACCATTGAAGACCACCAGGCCAAGCTTGGCCAATTATTTTCGCGCTTTACGGAAGTCGCTGCGAACAACCCCTATGCATGGTTCCCTGTTCAGCGTAGGGCGGAAGAAATTGCGGTCCCTTCGCCTGCCAATCGTTATGTGGCGTTTCCTTATACCAAACGGATGACGGCCATGATCAAGGTGAACCAATCGGCGGCGTTGATAATGACTTCCGTTGGTTTTGCACGCGAAATGGGTATTGATGCTTCACGGTGGATCTATTTAAACGGTTGTGCGGATGCCAATGATCACTGGCACGTCACGGAGCGAGTGAATTACTACACTTCGCCGGCTATTGCCGCAGCCGGGAAAAAGGCCCTTGCCATGGCCGGTGTTACGATTGATGAAATCGATTTTTTGGATCTGTATAGTTGCTTCCCCTCGGCTGTGCAAATCAGCCGGGACATGCTGGGTATTATTGAAAATGACCCGCGCCATTTAACGGTAACAGGAGGGTTGCCCTATCATGGCGGACCGGGAAACAATTATGCCATGCACGCAATCGCCGCAATGGTTGAGAAGCTCCGCAATAATCCCGGAAAGAAAGGACTGGTTACTGCAAATGGGTGGTATATTACCAAACATTCCCTTGGAATCTATGGTACGGAGCCGAACATAAAACCGTGGTTTCGCGAGGCCCCTTCCTCCTATCAGGCAGGTATCGACGCCCAGCCCCATCCGGAAGTCGTCAGCACACCCTCAGGCGCTGGAATTGTTGAAACCTATACGGTCATTTACGATCGGGACAACGAACCAAACCAGGGAATCGTTATTGGCCGGCTCAAAGACGGCAGACGATTTCTGGCCAATACCCCGCAAGAT
>JAFDFH010000462.1 GCA_019309945.1 Deltaproteobacteria bacterium | reverse complement strand
CTAATGACAAGCACGGGCAGGAGCCAGCGCTTCAGAGAAATGAAAGCAATCATGGTAAGAGCGCTTGAGGCACCCAATAGGGTTCCGAGCAGCAAACCGGCAATAATTTCGAAAAGTGTTGTAATTGCATGATCAAATAAAGACCCCGAATGAGTCAAAGCAGCTTTAGCAACACTTAAAGGACCGGGTAGAATATAGGGGGGTACGCCGGTCAGAAGGACAATCGCCTGCCATATCAGAACCAACCCTGCTGAAATGGATATAAGGCGGACAAGGTTCATGTTTTGTCCCCTCCCTCTATCCCGAATTCCTCATGAGAAGTTCGGGATAGACGATCGATCAATTCTGCCTGCAAAGAAACAATTGCAGGATCACCGGGCTTGCGTGGAGGAAGCCCAGGCGGAACCAGGACTTTGCTAAGCTGTGCGGGCCTGCCGGTCATAACGTAAATACTGTGTCCCAGACGCAAGGCCTCGAGTGGATCATGGGTGACCATCAACACGGTTGCTCCTTTAACCATGCCTGAAGCAAGATCCTGAAGTTTGAGTCTCGTCAATGCATCGAGTGCTGAAAACGGCTCATCCATCAGGATGACAGGGCGCCCTTCCATAAGAGTACGCAGTAATGCTACGCGCTGACGCATGCCACCGGAAAGTTCATAAGGAAGTGAGCTTAAGTAGGCTCCCAAACCGGCATCTTCAAGCAATGAAATTGCTATTTGGCGCTCTTCGGCAGATATTTCACCCCGCAAACGTGCACCTAAACAAACATTGTCAAGAACCGTCAGCCATGGCAACAGCAAATCTTTTTGAGCCATCCATGCAGTAAGCCGATTATTGCCGTTACCATCGCTAAAGCGAATTTCACCGGAAAGACCTTCACGAAGGGTTCCGGAAATCAACCGGAGCAATGTAGATTTTCCACAACCGCTGGGTCCTATAAGGCAGGTCCATTGACCGCCTTTCACAGTAAAGTTTAAGGAGCGAAAGATCTCCTCACCGGGGTATGCAAAAGACACTTTCTCCAGAAAAATATCCGGAGGAGATGGGCGTTTCGCAGGGCCGGTATTGGTTTTAGTGCTGTTACTCATATTTAAAGTGATCCCAGCCTGAAGGCGTAAAGGATCTGATCCGACCGTTCGAAAGGATCAGTTCCATCTTCCCTGAATCGGTTATTTCGCCAATCTGATAAAGCGGGTTTCGGAACCTCTTCAAATAATCTGCCGCGACATGATCCGCTTTGTCCGGTGATATGGTGTACAGGAGGGTATAGTCTTCACCACCGGCAAGGGCATATTCAACAGGATCAAAATCAAACCAGGCACAAAACTTTATTAGATTATTGGAGACGGGTATTTTTGCAGAATAGAGACGTATGCCGACGTTGCTCTCCTCGGCGATGTGTCCAATATCGGAACTGAGTCCGTCACTGACATCAATTACTGCACGCACGCCGCCCTGACGTGCAAGAAATCGACCTTCTCGAAGATACGGTTTTGGTAGTAAATGGGCATTAAGCAGCGCCTTCAATTCGTTGGAATCCGCTTTGATATCATTTATTATCAGGTACAATCCGGCCCTGCTGTCTCCTAAAAAACCGGTTGTACAAATTATATCGCCATGCTGTGCAGTATTGCGGTACAATATTTCTTTTTCAAATGCATATCCGACGAGCGAGACATTTATGGTTAAATCAGCTTTTGAACGGGTCGTGTCACCGCCAAGAAGATTAACGTCAAATTCAGCGGCCAGTGTTTTAATTCCATTATACAGATCTTCTAGATATTCTATGGAACAGTTTTCAGGAACAGCAATACTGATGAATGCTTCACGAGCAATTCCACCCATTGCGGCAATATCGCTCAGGTTGACGGATAGCGCTTTATAGCCCAAGTTAAATCCTGAAGTTGCCTCTCTAAGAAAATGGATCCGTTCAACAAGCAAATCCGTCGTCACAAGAATGACTTGGCCGGGCGCCGGAATAAAGGCGGCGGCATCATCGCCGATTGCTTTAATAACGTTGTGAGGACGAATTAAACAACCCCGGCTGATTCTTTTGATAAAACCGAATTCACCGATATCTCTTAAATTCATAGTAATAGCCTTGCCTGTTCGATGATTTTTTTTAATTCTCTGGCAGCTTTTTCAGGATCGTCCGCTGCAACAATCGCCGACACAACCGCAACGCCGTCAGCACCGTTATTAATAACCTCTCCGGCATTTTCTCTGTTCAGGCCGCCGATGCCGACAAGGGGGATCTTTACCGATTTTCGTATTTCGCGCAGTCCTTCAAGTCCGAGAGAGGAAGCAGCATCGGTTTTTGTAGGAGTTGCGTAGATCGGGCTGACACCAATATAATCCGCTCCGTCTTTTTCCGCCTGAACGGCATCCTCGAGAGATTCAGCGGAAATTCCGATGATCATCGAATCTTTTAAAATGGCTTTTGCCATTTCTATTGGCATATCGCTTTGACCCAGGTGTACGCCGTCTGCATTTACAGCCTGAGCAATATCGACTCTGTCGTTGATGATGAGAGGGACATTATGTCTTGTTAAATGATCCTTAATGGATAATGCCTGAGTGATGAATTCACGTGTAGAGCAGGTTTTTTCCCGTAATTGGACGCAGGTTACCCCTCCACAAAGGGCAGCTTCAACAATCTGCTGCGTTGTTCTCCCTCGTGATAATCCACGATCCGAAACAAGG
>JAFDFH010000461.1 GCA_019309945.1 Deltaproteobacteria bacterium | reverse complement strand
GCGTGCGCAGAAAGGTCGTTATCTATGGCAAGGGCAAGCCCCACGAAGGGGTATTTAAAGAAGTGGCCTGGTCCCCCCTGGAACATATGGAGACCGTGGCGGAAATAGAGGCCTATGAAGGCTGGCCGTCACCGGACTGGTGGGATTATTCCAAGGTCAAGGAAGAATGTGTCTACTGGCATCCGGAATATTTCGTTCTCAACAAGGGCGACCGTCTGGATCGAACCGCCCAGCTCAAACCCATGATGTATCTCCGGGGCATCGAGCAGACCTTCATTGATCTGGCGGAAAATCCTAAAATTGTGGAGTGCATCCGCGACCATGTCGTCAACTACTTTCTCGAATACAATCCCAGAGTGTTTACGGCGGCCGATGGCGGGTTCGATATGTTCATGATGGGTGACGACTTGGGTGGGCAGCGGGGCCCCCTCGTGAGTGTGGAGATGTGGCGGAGATATTTTGGGGATGCATTTCGAAAATACTGTGACATTGCCCACAGCTATGGCCTCAAGGTGATGTATCACACCTGCGGTGATGTTTATCACCTCATTCCGGATTTTATTGAGCGAGGTCTCGATATGCTGCAATCCCTGCAACCCCAGGCTACCAATATGGATATCAAACGGCTGAAAAAGGAGTTCGGTAAAGACCTTTCCTTCCAGGGCGGCATGGACATCCAGCAGGTATTGCCCCTGGGTACCACTGAAGATGTCGGAAAGATGGTCAAGTATGCTGCGGACAACGCCAAGTCGGGTGGCGGGTTCTTTTTCGGAACGTCGCACAACATCCAGGCCGACACAGTGATCGAGAATGTGGCAGCTCTTTTTGAAGCCTATCACGAATATGGCGTGTATTAATAAACAGTGCCCATCCAGAAACGGTCTTTTTGCCCGATCTCTGCGTTATGTTCAAAATTTTATCCTCGGAATATCAACGATATGCCTGTGGTAAAATTTTTCGCAGGCCTTGATCTCGAACAAAAATCCTCGTTTCTGGACGGACATGAACTAGGTACGAACGAATAATTATACGGTGAATGTATGGAAATAATCGGCGAAAAAATTAACGCGACGCGCAAGAACATTGAAAATGCGATTCGGGAACGGGACGCATCTTTCATCCAGGATCTGGTGAGAAAGCAGGCTGAGGCCGGAGCGAACTATCTGGATGTGAATTCGGGGATGCCGCTGTATCCGGAAGAAGAGGCCGATGACTTTGCCTGGCTCGTGCCGCTTATTCAGGAAGTGGCCGATATACCGATTTGCATCGACTCCGCCTACCCCCTGGTCATCGAAACGGCCCTGAAGCTGCACCAGGGAAGGGCCATGATCAATTCAGTCAATGGCGATCCAAAGAGCATGGAGAGCATTTTCCCCCTGGCCAAACAGTATGAATGTAAGGTCATCGCGCTGACTTCCAGCCGGGAAGCGGGAATTCCATCCAACAGCACCGGTCGGCTCAAGGTTGCCGAAAAGATCGCCAAGGAAGCCCAACACCATGGGATTCCTCTTGAAAACATCTATTTTGATCCCCTGGTATTGCCGCTCTCCACGGACCACAAGAATGCCGCTGTGTTTCTGGAGACCTTGCGAGAAATCAAAGCGTCCCTCGCACCGGCCAGGACCATCTCCGGTTTGAGCAACATCTCTTATGGTCTGCCCAAGCGTAAACGGGTTAATCACGCTTTTTTCGTGCTGGCTGTAGAATGCGGAATGGATGCGGCAATCCTGGATCCCACCGACCGGGAGATTATGGCCATGGTGCCGGTCACGGAACTGCTGATGGGCAAAGATCCCGACTGTGCTGAATATCTGATTGCCTATCGCGAAGGGAGGTTCAATATCTAATCAGGTGCCTGACAGGAATCCAAGGTTTTGCATTCAGGCATTAAGCTAAGTAAAAAACTAAATTTGGTGTTTAGGGTAAGGATTAGAAAAGGGTCATTGGTAAGAACGGTAAACATTGACGATTAATGAAGAAAGGAGGGATTGGATGATGAAGACTAAGGTATGCATTTGGGGTACAGTGCTTGTGCTTGTATTTTTAATGGGTTGCGGTGGGCCCACACTGCCTGAAAAATTTGAAGTCGCCCTGACACCCGCGAAGGGGTATGAAGGCGCTGCAACGGGCAAGGCCGTTATCGATACAAAAACCGGGACCGATATCACCATTGACATTTCAGGCCTGAAACCGGATGGGCTTTACACCGCCTTTTTTGTAAACATAAAAAGCAAAATGTTTGAGGGTGTCGGAAGTGCGCCCCATGTCCTGGCTGTCGATGCCAGTGGAAACGTGAGCTATCAAGGCAAAAATAAGAAAGATTCGTACAAACGATTCACCAAACTCGGAATATACTTGAATTTCGGTGACACACCCGCCCAGAATCCGGTGGGCGTCAAAGCCAAACTGGGCGCCTTGATGAAAGGCAAAAAACCTAAAATGGTGCTCGTGGGCAAGCTCAGGTGATAACGTCTTGAAATGCAATCGAAAAATTAACTGAATGGAAAGGAGGACAGTTATGGCGACAGAAACAGCGTCAGGATTTTTATCACCATCTGGTTTACCTACGGTTCTTTTTATCTATGCCGTGCCAATATGTCTTTTGCGCTTCCCGGTCTAACGGCGGAATTCGGGTATTCCAAGACCATGCTCGGGCTGCTGGGGACATCCTTGTTTATCATGTATTCCATCGGTCAGTTCATTAACGGCCAACTGGGCGATAAGTTCGGGGCACGCAAGCTGGTCTTTACCGGAATGATCGTCTCGGCCGTTTTAAATATCGTTTTCAGTTTCTCGACCGCCTTTACCTTTATGCTGGTTATCTGGGGACTGAATGGCTACTTTCAGTCGATGGGCTGGTCCCCCCAGGTAAAAACCATGGCCAACTGGTTCACGGTGAAGCAGCGCGGCAAATGGATGGGCCTCATGGGATCCTGCTACCAGATTGGAAACGCTTACTCCTGGTTGCTGGCCTCATTCATAGCGGCAAATTACGGCTGGCGGGCGATTTTTTGGGTTCCTTCCATTATATTCCTGGTCTCTTCAATCCATTTTGTTACCCGGTTACGGAATGCACCCGAAGAAGTCGGGCTGCCACCCATCGAAAACCTACGGGTGATGCTGGATGGCGGTGAGGCTCCAAAAAGTCTTGATCCCGATGCCGGCCCCGTATGTGCGCCGACAGTTGATGAACACCTGGGATTCAAGAAAACCGTCGCAATATGCGTAACCAACCCCCGTATCTGGGCCGTGGCCGTCGCCTTTTTCTGCCTGGATATCATTCGCTACGGCTTTTTCTACTGGGCGCCGGTGTATTTGATCGAAGCCCAGGGCGCTGCCATCACCACAGCGGGACTTAAGATCGCTGTCCTGCCCCTGGCCGGATCTATAGGTGCCATTACTACCGGCTGGGCGACGGGAAGATTCTTTCAAAATCGCCGTGCACCGGTTATCTGTATGTGTCTTTTCGGCTTGGCGATCTTCTCCTACCTTTTCTATGTGGCCCCGCCCGGCGCATGGGTATGGAGCTTGTTCTGCCTGGCCGTGATCGGCTTTTGCACCTATGGGCCCCACGTGCTTATGGTTGGGCATGCCGCCCAGGACTTTGCGGGCAGGAAGGCCGCTGCGTCGGCCGCCGGGTTTATCGACGGCTTTGGCTATCTCGGAGCAGCCATGACCGGTATCTTCACCGGATGGCTGGTTGAGAACTATGGCTGGGGTGCAGGCTTCTGGTACTGGATCATTGCGGCGCTGGTCGCTGCCGTTATCATGCTGGCCCTCTGGAAGGTTCCCGTAGTAGAGATTGATCATGACTAGACCCAATTGTAACGGATAGCAGTTCTTGTTAAAAGAAAGGGCGAATTTAATTTCGCCCTTTCTTGTTATTGTTTAACTGCTTAGGTATTTAGGT
>JAFDFH010000460.1 GCA_019309945.1 Deltaproteobacteria bacterium | reverse complement strand
TTAGCTTCGCTCCAAAACCTTAGATATCCAAAATATTTTGCGGTCAAGAAATTCATCTTCATCCGAGGATAACGGCTATTAGTCCTCGGTTCTGTTTCTTCATTTTAACCGAGTAATATCATTAGTATGCTTCAGTCTGCATGATTCTCCGCGTCACTTTCGAATCACTACTGACCGCAAGAAGAAAGGCTGATTATTGCTTTCGGGAAAGAATCCGAACCTTATTAAGACAAAACCAGAATCTTCATGAAGAACTTCTCCGGAATCATCCGGGAAAACACGTGAATATGCTTTTGAACTTTTAAGCTTTTGATACCTTTTACGTCATTATTAAAAATGGTATCAAAAAAATCTCAAAAACGGAGGTAAAAAAATGGCTGAATTTTTCGATTTGTTGAGAACGAGAAGATCCATCAGAGACTTTGAGGATAAGGAGGTGCCTCTGGATCTCGTTTTGAAAATCATCAGAGAAAGCTGCCTTGCTCCAAGTGCGCAAAATGGACAGCCATGGCGGTTCATAATTGTAAACAACAAGGAATGGATTAAGAGACTTTCCGATGAAAGCAAAAAGAATCTTCTCGCTTATCTCAGAGAAAACCCTGACGCACCCATAAAAAAATACGAAGCGGTTTTAAGAGACAAACATTTCAACGTATTCTACAATGCGCCCTGTCTGGTTTACTTCGTCGGGTCAAAAAAAATCCGGACCCTCCAGGTGGACTGTGCACTTGCGGCCTGCTATTTTATGTTTTCAACCGCTGAAAGGGGGTTAGGTACCTGCTGGGTGGGCCTGGGCATGAATATAGAGGATCCTGAAGTTCTTGAGCACATTGGAATGCCCATGGATTACCGAATTGTAGCCCCCGTCATTTTAGGCTATCCAAAAAATATTCCGAAACCACCTGAAAGAACAGAGCCGAAAATTCTCAAAATAGTCTCCTGAGAAGGCCCAAGTGGTACCTTACCGGGCTTTTAAGGATTTTTTGGATCAGCGGGCAAAATATTTCAGGATACAGTCAGCGTTCTGCCAGTAAAACCCGGGCTGTTATATTTTCCCTTCTTCTGCCATCTCAATGCATTTAGTCATTACAAACTTTAAAAATACATCGCAGGTACTTTTCCAACCCTTATCCTGGATCCATTGTTGGAGCATTTTAGAGTCGCTGAAGTCGCAGCGGCAAAGTGTCTTGCAATCCGTGCTGCCGAATTCTTTAAGAAAGTCCTTATAAAGCTCTTCTACAGCTTGAATGGCTCTTTGTCTATCATCCGGATGTTCTTCCGGAACACCCTCATTCCCTTGACCGCATCGCAACCCGATGGCAATACTACTGCCAACAAAAAGACCGCAAGTAGTATGCCCCGACTGGATGGCACCCATATATCCCGCGGTAGCCCAAGAATACCCCTTTAAGGAAACGTCCCACATGGTTTGCAAGCCTTGCAAGATGGCTTCAGCTCAAGAATAAAGATGCATCCTCTTGTATGCCTTGGTTAAAAGCGCTTCAAAAAAATCTTTATCTTTCATCATGTCCTCCTTTTCATTTGAAAATAAAGTAAAGGGGTCTGCTTTTGACCCTTAATGATGTTCGGCACGTTCTTTACTTATTAACTTCCGCGAATTTTCCCCAATATTCCAAACGTGTGTTTCAATCATTTTCGATCACCCGTGCGACCCTGCCGCCACACGTGGTGCACTTTCCTGTCAAGACCAGCATCCCCTTTTTTACCGAACCGCTGACCTCGCAGATGCCCGTCGATTTCCTGCAATCTACACACCAGACGTTGTTCAGCAATTTCACCCGAACTTCACCGGGAATAGCTTCCCAGAGCTTTCGAGCCAGGGGGGTTAAAGAAAAGCCGTTGGTTGCAGCTGCCGTTCTATTTTTTCGATAGGCCGATACCTTTTCCTTAACGGTATAGCCGATTTTTGGTTTGGGTTTATTTTCAATCTCCAATAATTGTTTAATTGCTTGGAATACAATCTGGAACTGCTGGTCGTATTTGGCCTCCATTGCCTCGATTTTACGTTTTAGATCATCATGTGTGTCCAGCATCTGGCGAAGCTGGGTAAAGGTTCGCACTATCTGGACATTGACTTGAATCGCTCGGTTACTTTTCAGAATACTGGAGAGCATGGCCACGCCCTGCTCGGTAAAGGCAAAGGACAAGTATTTTGTGTGTTGTCCTCTCTTTAAGGTCACATTTTGTGACCTTAAAGATTGATTTTCCTCTTTTGTCAGCTCAAACATGAAATCAGCAGGAAATCTATCGATATTCCTTCTAACCGCTTGTTTTAATACTTTGGTTTCCACGCCATAGAGTTCTGCCAGATCACGGTCCAGCATGACTTTAACACCGCGTATCAGGTAAATTTTGCTTGCAATCGTATCAGTCGGTACCAGTTTTGTCATTTTAATCAGCCCACCTTCTATCTTAAATTAACCGCAGACAGGCGCAGACGATCGTCGGACAATCCCGGTTAAATGGTCTTCGAATTTAACGGGGTACAACTCTATCCTCCCTCAGTCTGGTTGTCGGAGCGAACCCCTCAATTATATAAGAGTTTTTATTTTTCGAGGTTGCATGTGTTCTTCGAGGTTACATCAGGCCCTCTTTTCTCCTGATTTCCCGGTAGTGGTCCATTGTTTCCAAAAACGCTTCCACTTTTGAAAATGCCTCTTCATCATTGAACACCCGCATGTCGATAATGTCACCCTCAACGACCACTCCCGGAATTTTTAATATCTCTTCAATCTTATTTTTTGCATGCAGCAGTGTGTATGTTGCCGGACGACACGACATGAGCGGATGACAGAACACGCCGTCTATCTGATATTCCTTGGCAAAGTGGAAGTATCCGCCCATAAACAAACCCGGATCTAGTTCATATTTTAAGGCAACATCATTGAATTCCGACCATTTTCGATAAGAAAGCCTGGCAATGAGCTCCAGCGGGTCCGTAACGCCTTCGATCTCCTCTTCGGGGATTGGGACAACCGTATGGTAACTCCAGCTCTCGATGGCCATTGCGATTCCGAATTTTTCCGCCAACTCGTCGAAGAAGCCCAGCGAACCCCAGGGAGGAAGCTCGACAAACAGCATCCGGTATTTCTCATTCGGTATGGCGCCGATCCTGTTATCCACCCTGTATTTCACCTCGTCATAGACACGTTGGTAGAACTCATACGCTTCCGGGTCGTAGGGTAAATAAAAGTGGGCAACCATGATGGCCCAGAAATCCTGGGCAACCATGGGTGCGGGTACCGTCTTGCGCAGAAGATCCACTTCGTAAGCCAGATTAAGCGTTTTAAGCGTTTGATCGACAATTTCACTGAGTTTGTCGTAATCCATCTTCTTGCCCAGAAGATTTTCTAAAAAGGCGACAAATTCTCTCAAATGTTTGACGATGAATCTGATGCCGGCCTCTTTGTTGCCGGGTATATAGAATTCTTCGGTCCCGGTCTGGGGTAGATCGAGGGTCCATACGGGAGTATTGTCCAGATAGCGGCCCAGGGCCTGGAACCACTTGTAGCGGGCGTCGCAGGCCGTACCGGAAGCTAAAAGCAATGCCGGCTTTGCCATACCCCCGCCGGGCGAGTCCTCAGGCGGCTTGAAATCGTTTTCAGCCAGTTTCTTTGCATAGCCGAAGCAGTTTCGTGCATATCCGCATATAGTGCTGGGAAACCCTTCGCCATCGGAGGTTTCAAGGTTTGCTTCCGCCGCTCCGACAGCAGCACAGAATGCTCCGTAATTTTCCGGAAACACAATCTCCATACCCATAGCCTTGGCAATGAGTTCACCCTGATACCAGGTCACCATCGACCAGCCGGTCGGCCGGCCTTCCTCCTGGGCCTGGAGGGCGTTTGCCAGTATCTTTTTACCAAAATAGCCCGCCTCACGGGCTGTCTGTAAGGTTTTTGACGAAGTCCGCTTCTTTTTCTTTTTTTCTTTTTCCATTTACTACTCCTTTTTTTAAGAGGTCGGAGGTCAGAGGACTGAGACCAGAAGACATCCGAATGCGTCTTGACTTAAATAGTGCCCATCCAGAAACGGTCTTTTTGCCCGATCTCTGCGTTATGCTCAAAATTTTATCCTCGGAATATCAACTATATGCCTGCGGTAAAATTTTTCGCAGGCCTTGA
>JAFDFH010000459.1 GCA_019309945.1 Deltaproteobacteria bacterium | reverse complement strand
CCCCACGACGACAGGGGATGTGGTGATGCCCCTGGACGAAATTTTGGGGGATCCGCCCATGACCACGTTGGGTTTAATCAGAACGTTCATGCCGGACCTAAAATCCTCCCATGGGTTTATGGCTTCCAGAGCCTTGCCAACTGTTGCGGGTCCTTCCCATTTCATTATAGCGACACTCATTGTTTCCTCCTTGGATAAAGTTTGACGGTCTCGTAAAAAGTCCAACTTCTGCGTTGTGCCGCATTTCGCAATCATTCAACGTACGATAAGTACGCCTCATGATTACGAAACTTGCACGCCTTGAATTTGAACTTTTTACGAAACCGTCTAAAAAGTAACGCGAATGGCTAACTAAGTAAAAAGGGCCATATAGAAGGCGTAGTGTTTTTTCAGGAGCGAGGCTATACATATGGTATGCCGAGCGTCTGAAAAGACACTACAACGCCGTAGATGGGACTTTTTACGACGCCATCAAGTTTAAACGTTACGTAAATAACGGAAGATCGCGCAGTTGTGGTGACATCGAATAACTCGCTGTCTCAGCGTCTGTGATAACATTCAATACGGCGGGTTTTCCAGCGCTAAAGGCGCGTTCGAGGGCCGGACGGATCTGGTCAGGCGCTTCGACGGTTTCACCATAGCAATCCATGGCCTGGGCGATCTGGTCATAGCGTGTACACGCAAGGTGGGTACCGAAGGTACGTTCAGAACCAAAAATACCTTTTTGGGCATTCATACAAACTCCCCAGCACGCGTTGTTGGAGACAACCACGACGATTGGGATTTCGTGACGGGCGGCCGTATCCATTTCCATTCCATTGAGCCCGAAGGCCCCGTCACCGCACAGACACAGGACCTGTCGCGAGGGATGGGCCAGCTTGGCACCGATGGCATATGGAATTCCGATTCCCAGCAGACCGGTAACCCCCGGATTCATCCGGGCGCCGGGCGTAAAGGAAGGGATCAGGTTTCTGGCAAAATCCAGGATTTCGCCGCCGTCAATGGTTACGATGGCATTCCTGTCAAGAAACTGTGAAATTTCATAACACAGCCGGATGGGGTTAATCGGTTTTTGGGGCGAGGTGGCCCATTGCATCCATTTCTGACGTTTATTTTCCTCGGGTTTTTTTAGTTCGGCTGCCCAGGTCCCATCGTTGGCGGCACCCACCTGGTTCCATCTCTCTAAAAGCTGGGTAAGTACGGCTTTTGCATCCCCGACAATACCCAGATCAATGGGGCGGTTCCTTCCGATTTCCTGAGGGGCGATATCTACCTGGATCGTGCGACTCTGGGGATTAAATCGGGGAGGGCGGCCAAAACTGAGGATAAAATTCAGCCGGGCGCCGATAAACAGGATGACGTCGGATTCGGCCATTGCCCGTGACCGTGAGATGAAACAGGAAAAGGGGTGATCGTCAGGGACGCATCCTCGTGCCAGCGGGGTAGGCACGCAGGGTATACGGGTGGCTTCCACAAATTGTTGAAGGATTTCATGAGCGCCGCTCCACATGATGCCGCTTCCATAAATGATCAGGGGCCGTTTGGCTTCAGCCAACATCGATACCGCTTCGTCCACCCGCGAGGGATCTCCCCAGGGCCTTGCCGACGTGCGGTAACGATCCGGGGACATGGATTCCTGCAGATTAATTTCCTCTTCGAGGATATTCCGTGGAAAATCAACAAAAGCAGGGCCCGGCAGACCGCTCGTTGCTTCGCGAAAAGCGATACTGACATATTCCGCAATTCGATGCCCCTCATAAACCGTTGCGCACCACTTGGTGATAGGATTCAGGATGTCCAGGTGGTTCATTTCATGAAACGCTTTAAGTTCGAATTCTTCCATCTTATTTTGACCGGCTAAAATGACCACCGGTGCTGAACAATAGTGACAATTGGCGATACCGGTCACGGCGTTTAAAACCCCGGGTCCGGGAACAACCAGAGCCACTCCCGGTCGCCCGGTTGCCCGTGCATATCCTTGCGCCATCAGTACGGCCGCCTGTTCATGCCGGACATCAATCAGACGGATACCTTCACGAACCATTGCCTCATAAATACCGAAGTTGGGCACACCGCTTAAAGTAAAAACCACTTCGGTGTTTTCCTTTTTTAACGCTTGGGCCACAAGATCACTGCCATAATTCGTCATGCTTGGATCTCCCTTAATCGCCCTGTCCGGCCCAATAATCGGCCACTTCACTGCAGGTCGCGAACCAGACTCCGTTCCGGCGTTTTATATGTTTTATTAGATCTGTTAGCATCTTCATCCGATGGCTTCTTCCAATCACCTGGGGGTGCATGGTCAGGGTCAAACAGCCCCCGTCCTCAAAATAACCATCGAACTCTCCCATCCAGATTTCCAGCACTTTGGAAGGGGCGGAAAGTCCTTGAATGGAAGGGGCACTGAACTGAAAATGGACATAGTCATCTAAAAGCCAATCAATCGGGAGTTCGATTAACTTGTTTTTATCTTTTGTCGATAATACATAAGGGACTTCCTGGTCCATCAGAGAGCTGTCATAGCGCATACCCTCTTCAAGCAGGAGTTCCGGGGTATATGGGTTCAGATCCCAGCCGGGGGATCGATACCCCACCGGTCGCGATCCGCTCAGTTTTTCTAAGGTGTCATTCCCACGGCGTAAAATGTCACGCTCTTTTTGCGGGTCTCCGATAAACTCCGTGGGATTTTCATGGTAATAACCGTGGTTGGCCAGTTCATGGCCGCGTTCAG
>JAFDFH010000097.1 GCA_019309945.1 Deltaproteobacteria bacterium | reverse complement strand
GGGCTCTGTGACCTAGCGACTGATGCGAACCCTGCCCTGCCCCTTACTGATTGTATGCAGTCCAACCAGTGATTTCGACCCCTCTGAAAATCGAGTGTTCGGATTTCATCGGATCCTTGTCGGATGCGATTTCTCTCCAGATTCAAACCTGGCCTTACAATACGGATTTAGTCTGGCGCAGGAATTCCAATCCGAACTGCACCTGGTTCATGTCATTGAGCCGCCTGTTTACCGGGACTTGCGTAAATTAGCAAAAGAGATGGAAGAAGATCATCAGGATTTAGAGAACCGCTTAAATGAAAAACTTGCCAGCCTGGTTCCTGAAGAAATCCACAATTGGTGCACCCTGAAAACAACCCTCTTAAACGGCCAGCCCTATAAAGAACTGACAAAGTATGCCGAATTACATGACATTGATTTAATTGTTTTGGGTGTCCGGGGACATGGTCTGGTTGAAACACTGTGTTTGGGGTCAACCACGGACCGTGTTGCCCGTCGTGCATCCTGTCCGCTTCTTTCCGTTCGTCCGGCAATGCCGCTAACTTAGTTAGTGTCCATCCAGAAACTATGATTTTTGTTCGAGATCAAGGCATGCGAAAAATTTTACCGCAGGCATATCGTTGATATTCCGAGGATAAAATTTTGAGCATAACGCAGAGATCGGGCAAAAAGACCGTTTCTGGATGGGCACTAGTTATTTTTTTTTTGACAGCCATCCTATATTATCCTATCCTCGCCTTACGCATCGGCAACCCTATCATACCCAGACAAACCCTAACGATTAAAACATGTTAAAGGGGAGGCTCTTGATATCGATGGATCATTCTAATTGGATTTCACAAAATCCCGAACCGGGTCAGCGCCTGTTGAAGTTTCGTGGCGACACGCAGACCGTTTTCCTTTCCCTGGCCCAGCCCCAGAAGGGAGACGCATGGCTTCGCACCAATATCGGGCATGCCGATATCTCTCGAGCAGAAATCGTCAAAGAGGTTCATCACAATGAACCTCCCATGGGGCGGGACTGGTTCGACATCCCCATGAAGCGTGTTTCTGATCGGCGCTTTCAAGTGACCCTCCCCCTATGTGAAATCGGGCATTTTGAGGCCAAGTGCTTCTTCCTGAAAAAAGGGGATATCCAACCGATATGGCCGCAAGGACCCAACCTCACTATTAATGTAGAGCCGGCTGGAACCTGTTGTGCGAATATCATTTACAACGCCTTTGTTCGTCAGTTCGGACCGAACAAAGGCGACGGCGCAACCCCGCTTCCGACCGAAAAGGGTTGGATTCAGGCGCTAGACAAAGCCGGTTATACCGTGATTCCTCCCTCCGCAACCTTTCGCAACCTGATCACCGAACTCGACTTTATTATCAATGATCTCGGTTGCCGGATCATCCAATTGCTCCCGGTGCATCCCACACCAACAACCTATGGCCGCATGGGACGTTTTGGCAGTCCGTATGCGGCACTCAGTTTTACGGCCGTGGATCCGGCTTTAGCGGAATTCGATCCCCGCGCCACACCTCTTGAACAGTTTGTCGAACTGGTGGACGCTGTTCATGAACGCAATGCTAAAATCACGATTGACGTCGCCATCAACCATACCGGATGGGCGGCCATGGTTCACGATACCCATCCGGAATGGCTGGTAAGAGACCCGGAAGGACGCATCGAGGTTCCCGGCGCATGGGGCGTGCTCTGGCAGGATTTGACCAGGCTCGACTACAACAATAGGGCGATTTGGAAATTTATGGCCGATGTTTTCCTCACATGGTGCCGACGGGGAGTGGACGGATTCCGCTGCGACGCCGGATACATGATCCCGGTTCCCGCCTGGAAATATATTGTTGCCCGTGTCCGCAAGCAGTACCCTGACACGATTTTTCTCCTCGAGGGGCTGGGCGGAAAGATTTCCGTGACCCGGGATCTCCTGAACAAAGCCAACTTCAACTGGGCCTATTCGGAACTCTTTCAAAACTATGACCGCAGCCAGATCGAAACCTACCTTCCCGGCGCTATTGAAATATCCCGGGGCGACGGGATCACCGTACATTTTGCAGAAACCCACGATAATACCCGCCTGGCTTCCCGTTCGAAAATCTTTGCCCGGATGCGTACCACCCTGTGCGCCCTCTGTTCTCACCAGGGAGCATTTGGATTTGCAAATGGCGTGGAATGGTACGCCACCGAGAAAATTGATGTCCATGGCGCCCCCTCGCTGAACTGGGGAGCGGAAACCAACCAGGTGAAAAATATTCGCCACCTGAACGCTTTGCTCAAAGCCCATCCGGCATTTCACGACCAAACCGAGCTGAAGCTGATCCAGCAAAACGGGGGCAATCATGTCGCGCTTCTGCGCCATCATCCTCCTTCCGGAAAGCGACTTCTTATCGTGGCCAACCTGGATGATGAAAACCCGACCAACGGTGCATGGAATCCCAACCAGGCAGGTATGCCCGGCCCCGTGTTGGTGGATCTTCTCACCGCAAAGGAGGTCACCGTCAACGCATACGACGGTCAACACGCTTTGCTTTTAGAACCCGGTCAGGTTCTTTGCCTAACAATGGATCGAAGCGATATTGACCTTGTGCGTCATGCGGGCGGTCAGACTTTTTTGCTTCCTGAACGCATCAAACAACAGTGCTTGCGGGCGAAAGCCCTGGATGTATTCCAATTTTACAATGATACTCGGGACCTTGGGGATTTTGATCCGGATCAAGCTGCGCTCCGGCTCGAGGAAGATCCGTGGGAGTATTGTCGCAGCCTCAATCCTTTTAGCCAGGAGTCCCGGGTGACAATCTGGCAATGGCCTCAGGACATGCAACGCAACGTAATGGTTCCTCCGAATCATTTTCTTCTGATTCGCGCCGCAACCCCTTTCCATGCAAGGATCATGGAAGAAACCCGGTGCATCGCCCGGGAGGAAAGCCAAGGTTGCGCCGACGGAACATTTTTTACCCTTTTTTCACCTTTACCTCCCCCACCGGTCCATCATTTGAACACTCTAAGATTATCGGTTTTTACCCCTGGAGACTGTGAGCATGCCCAGTCGTCCCTTCTTTTTTTATCCAAGGCTTCGGCTGCATTGGTGAAAAGGAATTATGATCGATCCGAACTGCGGGACCACCCCCTCCTTTTCCTTGGAACCAATGATCGCGGCGCCATGCTTCGAACCTCTGTTTGGTGGGGAAACCTCGATAGCCGCTACGATGCCCTTTTGGCCGCCAACCTCAACCCCGAATTCCCGGAAAATCGCTGGATCATGTTTACGCGCTGCCGTGTGTGGGTTGTGTATCAGGACTATTCACAAGAGATTTGTTTTGAATGCTTAAATTCATTTTGTTATGAATATTCCTCCCATGCTATCTGGCGCTACCAGGTTCCGACCGGACAGGGCGAGCATGTCGTGATAACCATAGGGGTCAACATGGTTAAGGGACAAAATGCCGTGCGGATGGTTTTTTTCCGCCCCCCGGGCGGGGAGCAAAAGAGATGGCTGGCCGATAACAAGCAGGTCCGACTCATCCTGCGCCCCGACATTGAAGACCGTAATTTTCACGACACCACCAAAGCGTATCGGGGACCGGAACATCTGTGGCCGCCATCCGTGACGGCAAGTTCCAATGGTTTTACCTTCGCACCATCCCAAAACCACCAGCTTCAGCTTCAGATATCCCGGGGTGCTTTCGTATGGGAGCCGGAATGGCAATATATGGTACACCGTCCTCTGGAGGCCGAACGCGGACTGGACCCGAACTCCGATCTCTTCAGCCCCGGGTATTTTTCGACCGTTCTGGAAGGCCACCAAGCGGTGGAACTGACGGCGCAGGTCCTGACTCCAAACACCCCCAAAATTTCTTGCCTTGAAAATATCCCCCGCTCCCTGAAGGCTTCTTTCAACAACAACACCTCCTTGAAACTGGATGAAGCCCTGAAACAGGCAATCGATCACTATGTCGTCAAGCGTCAGACCTTAAACACCATAATCGCGGGATATCCCTGGTTTCTCGATTGGGGACGCGACGCACTGATTTTTATCCGGGGTTTGATTACGGTCGGGAGGACCCAAGTCGCCCGTAATGTCTTGAAACAGTTTGGGCAATTTGAAAAACAGGGAACGATTCCAAATATGATCCGGGGTATGGATGTCGGAAACCGGGATACCTCTGACGCCCCCTTGTGGTTCATCGTGGCATGTTCCGATCTCGTCCAAGCCGAAGGCAATCAAGATTTTCTGGATGAACCGAGCGATGGCCGAACCATACGCCAAATCCTTCTCTCTATCGGGCACGCCCTCATTACGGGTACACCCAATGGAATCTGGATGGATTCGGCTTCGTGCCTTATTTTCAGCCCCGCCCACTTCACCTGGATGGACACCAATCATCCGGCGGGAACCCCTCGACAAGGGTATCCCATCGAAATACAGGCCCTCTGGTTTGCCGCTCTCTCCTTTTTGTCCCGCATCGATCCGGAGGAAAACGGACATCATTGGGAAACCAAAGCCATCCAGGTTCAAAGGTCTATTTTAGACCGTTTCATGCTTGAAGAAGAGGGATACCTGGCGGACTGCCTTCACACCGGTTACGGCGAACCCCCATGGCAGGCCGTGCGTGACGACGCCCTCCGGCCGAATCAACTTTTCGCGGTAACGTTTGGGGCTGTTTCTGATATAAACGTCTGCCGTAAAATCGTGACCGCCTGTGAAGAACTGCTGGTACCCGGTGCCATTCGGAGTCTCGCGGATCGTCCTGTTCGTCATCCCCTTGAGATTGTCCATAATGATATTGCCATCAACGATCCTTATCATCCCTACCAAGGCAGGTATGCAGGCGACGAAGACACCAAGCGCAAACCTGCCTATCACAATGGTACGGCCTGGACCTGGTTGTTACCCACGTTTTGCGAGGCATGGGTAGCGGCTTACGGCGAAGGAAGCAAGGAGACCGCTATGGCATGGCTCGCAAGCAGTACTTGTCTGATAAATCAGGGATGTGTGGGCCACGTCCCCGAGGTTCTGGATGGAGATTTTCCCCATACACCTCGAGGCTGTGACGCACAGGCCTGGGGTACCAGCGAATTGTTGCGGGTGTGGATGATGCTTGACGGTAACATTAAAAAGTAATAAACTTCAATTGAATGAATTCGAAAAAATTGTTTTCATCAAGAAAAACCAAATCCGCTTGTAAAAAGGTCTTTTTTTAAATTTTTTACGAAACCATCAAACTTTTCTTTCGAAGAGGTTATTGAAATATGAATCATTTACAAACTTTTCAGGTGTTTCCCGCCGTTCCGGAACCTCTTTCTTTTCTGGAAGTGCTGGCTCGAAATCTATGGTGGTGCTGGCAGCAAAGTGCCATCGAACTTTTCCGCCGAATCGATCCCCGCCTTTGGGAGGAATCCGGACGAAATCCGCTGGTCTTCCTGACCTCCGTCTCCCAGAACCGTCTTGAGGAACTGGCCAAAGACGACAGCTTTCTGGCGCACCAGCAACGGGTAAAAGCGCGCTTTGAAAAACGCGTTTGTCAACCCCTGGACCTCTCCCAAAGCCCTTATGGAAGCGATGGAACCATCGGATATTTTTCCATGGAATTTGGAATTCACGAAAGCCTTCCCATTTTTGCCGGAGGACTCGGCATTCTTGCCGGAGACCATCTTAAAGCCGCCTCCAACCTGGCGACCCCTTTAGTCGGGGTCGGCCTTCTTTATCGACAGGGTTATTTCAAGCAGTTTCTGGACCAGGATGGATGGCAGCAGGAGGATTATCCTGAAGTCGATATTTATCACCTTCCGGTTGAACGGGCTATGGATCATTCTGGTAACGAGGTGCAGGTCTCCGTCACCGGCCCATCCGGTGATATTCATGCCATGGTCTGGAAGATCAATGTCGGTCGTATCCCACTCTTTCTGCTGGACACGGATCTGTCGGATAACCCTCCCGATGTCCGTGAAATCACCGCCAGGCTGTATTCAAGTAATTTAAAGGTACGGTTGGCCCAGGAAGTTCTCCTGGGAATCGGCGGAATGCGTGCCCTTGAAATGCTGGGCATCATACCGACGGTGTGTCACATGAACGAAGGACATGCGGCCTTTGCTTCTCTGGAGCGTCTCGCACAAACCATGTCGATCCATCAGGTCGACCTTGAAACGGCCTTGGAGATTGTGCCTCGAACCACGATTTTTACCACCCATACACCGGTTGCCGCCGGTCATGATGAATTTCCTGTGGATTTGGTCAAACCGTATTTACTTCCATTCGAAGAGAAGCTCGCTATCAATGTGGAAGAAATTTTATCCTGGGGACAACCGGCGGGGTCCGGTTCGAACGGCCCCCTTTCCATGTTTGTCTTAGCCCTGACGATGGCCCAACATTGCAACGGTGTCAGCAAATTACACGGAAAAACCGCACGACGGATGTGGGCCCATGTCTGGCCGCAGAGGTCCGTGGATGAAATTCCCATCTCCCATATTACCAACGGTGTGCATCTGCCCTCATGGATATCCCATGGAATTTCCCAGCTTTTCGAACGCTATCTCGGACCGGATTGGTATCTGCCGCCGCGCAATCCGGACATTAGCCATCGTATCGACGAGATTTACGACGAGGAGCTGTGGCGCGCCCACGAAATGAGCCGCGCCCGTCTCACACGGACCTGCCGGGAACTGATGACACAGCAGTACGCTCGCCGCAACGCATCCATGGCGGTAATGCGAGAAATCGAATCCGTTCTGGACCCGGATGTGCTGACCATCGCTTTTGCACGCCGTTTTGCGACCTACAAGCGGGCCAACCTTTTATTTCAAGATCCGGAACGTCTCGAGGCCCTTCTAAATTCCGAGCGAAATCCGATTCAGATCATTTTTGCAGGCAAAGCCCATCCCCGTGACAATGAAGGCAAAGAATTGATCAAACACGTTATCGAGTTCTCCAGCACTACCAATATGCGGCACCGGATTATCTTTATCGAAGATTATAACCCGCACATAGCCCGGTATTTAGTGCAGGGAGCGGATGTGTGGCTCAATACGCCTCGGCGACCGTTTGAAGCCTGCGGCACATCCGGCATGAAAGCGGCTATTAATGGGGTCCTCAATGTTAGCATTTTAGACGGATGGTGGTGCGAAGGGTATTCCAAAGAAAGGGGTTGGCGCATAGGCAATGGCGAGGAATATACGGATTCCGTTTACCAGGACCTAGTGGAGAGCCAAGCCCTTTATAATATATTGGAAAATGATGTGATCCCCTGTTTCTATAACCGTAAAAACGGGGCTGTTCCCGAAAGATGGCTCAAGATGATGAAAGCGTCGATGAAAATGGCTTTGGATCAATTCAGCAGCCATCGGATGTTGGGTGAATATGAAGACCGCTTCTATCGCCCGGCTGCAAAGAGATATGGCGATCTACTGGCAAATGACGCTGAAAAATCGAAGCATCTGGTCGCCCAGCGCAAAAAACTCCAAACCCACTGGAGCAGTATTCAAATCAACCCTCCTGTAAGGGAGGAGGATGGCTCTTTCCGGGTCTGGCAAAATGTCCCCGTGACGGTATCTGTGAACTTGGGTTCTTTACACCCGGATGAAGTCGACGTAGAACTCTACTATGGCCGGCTGAAATCCATGGATATCCTTGCCGCCAGTCATACACAACACATGACCGTAAGGGAAGACCTTGGAAACGGAGAATATTTGTATGCCTGCACCATAACGTGCAGTGTGGCGGGCCGGTACGGTTTTACGGCCCGGATCACACCCCGGGGAGATAGCAGGATCAAATATACGCCCGGCCTCCTGACATGGGCGTGAAATCTCTCTTCAGACTTTTTATGACAGCATTACAATTGATGAATTCGTAAAAAGTAACGCTAATGGCTAAGTAAAAAGGCCCATATACAAGGCGTAGTGTTTTTTCAGGAGCGAGGCTATACATATGGTATGCCGAGCGTCTGAAAA
>JAFDFH010000458.1 GCA_019309945.1 Deltaproteobacteria bacterium | reverse complement strand
TTTTCGGACCGCGGACTCAGATGATGGATCGCCTTGGCCACCAGTTCCTTGCCGGTGCCGCTCTCACCATAGATTAATACATTGGTACCGGAGGGAGCGATCTGTCGAAGGGTCTTTAACACCCGGGTGATTGCTTTGCTTTTGCCCACAATAAAAGGAACCGGCCGGGCCTTTTTGAGCGATTCTTTGAGTTCCAGGTTCTCCAGCTGGAGTCGGCGCTTCACGAGGGCCTGGCTGACTATCTGCCGAATCTCATCAATTTTGTACGGTTTGGCGATATAATGATAAGCGCCTTCTTTCATGGCTGCCACGGCCGAGTCCACCGTCGCATAGCCGGTGATCATGATCACATCGGTATAGGGGTGCAATTCCCGGCATTTTTGGAGCACCTGCATCCCGTCCACTTTTTCCATTTTAAGATCCGTCAGAACTAAATCGAAGTTCTGGTGCTGTAACAAATCGAGCGCTTTTACACCTCGGTCCACCGCAATGACATTGTATCCTTCTTTTTTTAGGATGTGTTCAAGGTTTCGGCGTGCAATATCCTCGTCTTCCACGACAAGTATACGGTCCTCGGATGCCTGCATGGATCCCCCTTATATGTGGATCTTCAGATAGTGGCGTTGCGAAGATCCTGTTGGTTTAGGGAATTATATTAATGGAAAAACAGGTGGGTTTCAATCGAAATCTGTTTTAGCCTTGATGATGTCCCGATTCGTCCCTGCCGGAAACCATTTCAAGTCATGTGGAGGGTAAAAAAACAGTAAAGGTGGTGCCTTTACCGACGTCGCTTTTCACCGCTATTCGGCCCCCATGCTGCTCGATGATGCCGTGCGACACGGAAAGGCCCAGGCCGGATCCCTTGCCCACGTCTTTGGTGGTGAAAAAGGGATCAAAAATTTTGACCAAATCCTGAGGGGGGATGCCTTTGCCCGTATCGGAGACTTCAAAACAGAACCCGGCTTCGTTATCTTTACGGCAGGCCCTGATGCTTAAGGTGCCTCCTTCTTCCATGGCCTGGATGCCGTTTAAAATTAGGTTGATCAGGACCTGCTCAATCCGCCGTGGATCCATTTCACCCTGGATTTCATCGGGAACCTCAACCGTGAGCTGCACATGGGTCGGCACTTCTCCTTTGATCAATTTCAGGGTGTTGTCCACCAGGTCCTTGAAATAGACCTGATGCAGACTGAAAGATCTTTCACGAGAGAATTCCAGCAGGGCCCTGACGATATCCCGTGCTCGCTGTATCTGTCCTTCCGTTTCCGTTAAAAGCCTTTTTTTGTATTCCAGGTCGGCATCTTCCAGCTCTTCCAGCAGGATCTGAATCGAGGTGGAAATGTTGTTCAGCGGGTTGTTCAGCTCATGGGCAACACCGGATGTCAACGTGCCCAACGAGGCCATTTTTTCGCTTTGTACCAGTTGATCGCTGCGTTTATTCAGCTCGCTGATCATATTGTTTAAACTGCCCACCAGGGACTCGAATTCATCCCCGGTGGAAATGGCGGGTATATTTTTGTAGTCCCCTTCAACTATTTTATGGATGCCGTTTTCGATGGATTTCAAGGGCCGGTCGACGTTGAAGATAAAAAACAGCACGGTTAATATCGACAGTGCGAAAATTCCCCCCAGGGCCAGCAAGTGGTAGATTTTCGAATCCCCAATGAGCTGATTAACATAGCGGCGTTCCCGGTTGAGGAATTTCTCCATATCCTCGGTAATGTTTCTTGCCAGGGTTCGGATGGTTGCCTGCCGCCCGGAGAAAGATTCAATCAGATCGGGGTTGGTTACCGGCGACCCCTTTTTTTGATGAAGCACGAGTAAAGCCGCAAGGGCTTTTTCGTATTGCCTCAGATTATCCAGCTTGTTCTCCAGGTTTTTATCGAGGGTGTAGCGGCCGTAATTTTCTATGATTTTAACCAGCTTTTCTTCGGCCTGGTGCGCATAAGAAAGGGAATCCTCAAGATTTTTCGTTTCCATATACAAAAAGTAGTTTTTCTCATAGCGGCGGGCCTCCAGAATCGTGTTGAAAAGATCATCTTTTTTCTCGAGAATCTGGAGTTTTTGGTTCAGGACGTAATGCTTGTAATAGTTCAGAAACCACATCGCCCCGCCCATCAGCAGAAAGAGCGAAAGGGTGAGGGTGATTTTTTTCCTGATACTGATCTTCATGGTTAACTTACCCTATTCCGTCCACAGGCCGGGCGCAGAGCATGAAATGAAAAAATGGCGTATTCAAATTGGATGGGAACCTGGTTCCGTTCCGGTGCCGATCCGGGCGCACCTTATAGATGCCGGGAAATGTCAGGAATAATATGGCGGTTCAATGTTATAGAAAACCTCTTTAACGTCAGGGATTTTTTTTACAATCCCCTCAAGGTCCTTCCTTAAATCCTCGCGGATTCTTTCTTTGACATAGGCTTGGACTTTGGGACGTGCATAGCTAGTTTTTCGAATTTTTTGTGCCGGGACCTTGATACGAATGATACCATCATCGGCACGGACCTCTGCCTTACAGACCGTCTGCAATGCCGCTTCTACGTGACTGCTTAAGGCAAGATCCTGGATGGCCTTTTGTGATGACGGCGTCCCCCTATAGGTATCACGCTGAACCGTGGTACAGATTATTTCACAGGCATCCGCAATCGTCAACCGGCCGATATTAAGAACAATATCGTAAATCTGCGGATCATTCATATCTATTTTATACAGATATCGGGTCCACTGGGCTCT
>JAFDFH010000457.1 GCA_019309945.1 Deltaproteobacteria bacterium | reverse complement strand
ATCGCTGTATTCATAGAAAACTGGAATCAGTTCAAACGTCTAAAGGATAAGTTGATTGGAACAACCGACTTTTCACCAACAAGAGAAACTCAGCGGCTTCTATTTAAGAAACGTTTGCCGGTAGACATCGTTCCTTTTGGTGGAGTCGCTGAAAAGGGAGATTTTATCGAGTGGCCGCCGGACCGCAGCTTTAAGATGAGCGTAGTGGGTTTCCAGGAATGTTATCAGCACGTCGTTCAAGTAAGAATCTCTGATAAACCTAAACTGGCAATAAATGTGGCCAGCTTAGCAGGTCTGGCAATTCTCAAGCTGATCTCATGGGATGAAAACAGTGATCGCCGCCAGAAAGATGCATTGGACCTGGTTTTCATCATCCAAAACTATCTCGATGCCGGCAACTTGGAACGATTTTTCGAAGAGGCATTAGATATTGTCGATTCAAGTGATTACAACTACGAAGCAGGCTCGGCGCGTCTCTTGGGCAGGGACATCTTGAGGATCGCGTTTTCAACCACCATGGCAAAACTTATCGAAATCCTTAAAAGAGAGTCGCAAAGCAAACAGGGTCACAGAATCGCAATGGACGTGCTGCAAGGTAGCAGGTTTGTTGAGAAAACCTATGAAGGAATTACAGCTCTTTTCGACGCACTTTTGAAAGGATTAACAGACGGAAAAAGTCGATAGGAAATATGCGATTGATAAAGAGGGGAAAGAGGGGTCACGATTGACCTTTATTATTCGAATTGATAAGTATGAGCCATGTCGCGTCCATTGAGAATTGATTATCCGAATGCCTGGCATCATGTGATGAACCGTGCCCGCAGAGGGACAGATGTTTTTCTAGATAAAGCTGATTATCAGCAATTTATCGATTTGCTCCAACAGACAGCCGAACTTTTTAATGTCAACGTGGCCGCATATTGTCTGATGCCAACCCATTATCATCTGATGTTACAAACGCCAGATGCGAACCTCTCACGTTGTATGAGACATCTCAACGGTGTTTACACGCAAAAATACAACGTGAACCATGGTTGGGACGGAACTTTATTTCGCGGACGATATAAATCGATTTTGGTGGGTGCAGACAGCTATGTTTTGCAATTGATACGCTATATCCACCGCAATCCCATAAAAGCTGGCCTTGTGAAACGCCTGGATCGATATGCCTGGTCAAGCCATAAAGGCTATATTTCAACTGCCAAAAAATGGAGTTGGCTATACAAGGAATTCGTCCTACAGATGCTCACAGAGCAAGTAAGCAGTCAAATTGGAATCTATAAACAGTTTATGGCTCAGCAGCAGGATAAAGATTTTATACGAGTTGTTGAGCGTGAAAAACAGCCAGCGATGCTTGGCAGCAATGAGTTTATTTCCTGGGTCAAAGATCGATTCTTTAAAAAGAAAATCGATAAGGAAATTACAGCGTCAAAAGGGCTTGCGCCCGATACGGAAAGGATTATATCTGAGGTGAGCCAGCATTATGAGGCAAGTTCAAGCGAAATAACGGCGGTTCGCCGTGGCATTGAAAACGAGCCACGGGATGTTGCCATATATTTGATTCGATCCATGCGTTCAGACCCGCTGATGAGAATAGGTGAAAGATTTGGCTTAACACAATACAGTTCAGTCAGCAGCGTAGTTTTGCGTGTAAAAGCAAAACTGCAAAAGGATAAAAGGTTTAAAGAACGGCTTGCACATATCGAAAGCAAAATCTTGAAAGGTTAAACGTAGATTTGACCCCTAGTCTGCTCAACCAATGCGCTTGATCGGTCACTTCTGGCTCTGAAGTAGGTAGATGACGAGGCTCGCCTCGGGGAGTGGATCCCCCGGGGCGAGAGTTCTCTTCCCTTTCTAACTGAGACACACTATGGACTCCACGGAATACCTGGCCTTTGTACCGCTCTTGCTTTACGGGATAGCGCTGGCCGATCTGTTGGGGCAGTGGCGACGGTTCTTTGACAAGGACTATCTCTACTGGCCGTACTTCCTCACCACGGTCATGTTTACCGAGCTGGCCATCCGGAACGTGTTTCTCTATCTCGAGGTCGTGCGCAAACTCGACGGGATCAGCTATTTCCACTATTGGCTGGAGCTGGCGCAGCCCATAGTCTTCCTAATGATGGTCAGCGCGTTGACTCCTGACAGCGCCGAGAGCAACACGAAAGACTATTTCGAGAAACGCATCAGGATCGTGTTCGCACTGTTCGCGGTATTCATCTCCAGTCACTTTCTACCTGCCTATGGCGTCACCGTGGAAATGGACTATGCACGAATAACGGCCGTCGCGATCTGCGTGTCGATCTCGGTCACACGCAGAATCTGGCTGGTCTACGTGCTGGGGGTCTTGTGGTTTCTCGGCCTGCTGCCACTAAAAGAATGGCAAGCTTGGATCTTGAGCTGAGCTCAAAAATAATTCTATCGAAGGAGGACTTATCGTGAGATCAACAACAAACTGGTTCAAACTTAAAGTCATGATCCTGTTCGCGCTTGTGCTTGGGACTGTATTGCCTTTCCCTCTCGCCGCACAAGACCAGCCCGCGCGGTTCCATATAAAATATTGAATAATAACTTTTATTTACCGAAGTTTCCTTCACGCTGCTTGATTTGATCTGTGCCAAACGGCTTTTCCAATAGTTCTCGATTCATGATTTACCTCCATTAAAATTAAGGGTTCATAAACGAAAAGAGCAGCCACCAATACGGCAACTGCTCTTTTTCCAAAAAATGATTTGATTAAACAAACTGATATGATATTGTGATTATGGTGAGCGGTGACTACCGAGTCCAATACCGGGTTTGAGGTCTTTGTCCGGGGCGTCAGGACTTGGCTAACAACCACATTAATCCTGTTATCAGGAGCGCCAACCTCATTGTAGCGCCGTCTCACCAACTTGCCTTACTCAATCTCCTCCTTTTCCTCTTGATTCTGTTTGACTGAATTAAAACCGCATCCTGAACATTTCGTTTTATTCCGGCATCCCTGACAGACCTTTTCACTGTCTATGATCTTCGGAAGATACTCGAAAACAAACTCAATGCCTTCGGTCATGGGAACGCCCAGCGCCCAAGAGATCCGGCGAAGCGTTTGGGACGACTCCAAGGATAATTCCGGCGTGTATGCCATTGTAGAACCACCTCCTTTCAACGCAAAAAAGCGGCCTGCCCCGAAAGACAGACCGCCTTTATGCTTTGGTTTAATGGGTTTATTGAGAAGTTAAAGGGGTAGGGGGGCTATAATAAATGGACACGGATCTTACCCCACGCTTCATACTGCGGGTGCCTGGGGCAATTATTTTGGCTGGTTTGAAATTTTCGATTATGACCGATAGGTCAGACTGATGACAGGCCGGTCAAAATATGGGAAGGGGCTTACGAAGTGTTACAACCCCGATGGATTTGGTTGAATGAGGCAGGCGGTTAAATATGTTTGTGGGCGGTATTAAAACAAGACGACCATGATGTGGGAATAATCATAGGGTGTGAAGTAGTGAGTATGGGCTTTGGGGTGATCGTTGATTCTGGATGAAATAAGGGCTCCTAACGCGGTGTTTATGGGAACAAATGAGGGGTAGCGGTAGTATAAAATATCATAGAATTACATTAAGGCAGAACCATCAACATCAGCATCAACTTGTTCAAAAAACAACATTCCAAACGTTTGGAAAGTAACAAGTTCTGGTGGTGCATTTGAGACTGATTTAATAGGGAATGCTGGATAAATGATTGACTACACTAAACAATTTTATTATGCTATCGAAGAAATTATCCTTTAAGTGAACGCCGGGCGGTTCTGACCTTCTATTGAATACAGTCTTGATCTATACGATTATCTTTGGTATTTCTAAACTTGTCGATATTTCATGATGCAAAAATGGTTGTCTTGACGGGCGGTGGAATCACAAAAGGAACGTAAAGAATATGAAAAGGAAATCCAAAGGCGAAACCGCTGACGAACTTCGCCCCGAATACGATCTCGCCACACTGCTTAAAGATGGCGTGCGAGGAAAATATGCCAAGCGTTACGAGCAAGGGACAAACCTCCTATTGCAATCTCCTGACGCTGTAAAAAGCTTTCCAAAAAGACCAATATGAACAGAAAGAAGATACTTCAAAAAGTACTTGCCGGGTCGAAAAATATCAGATTTTCTGATATGGTGAATCTTGTTGAAGGATTCGGTTTCTCTCTTTCAAGAACCGATGGAAGTCATCATATTTTTTCTCGACCGGATGTACCGGAGCTTGTCAACCTGCAAAATGTAAAAGGTCAGGTGAAACCTTATCAGATGCGTTAATTTTTAAAACTTGTCGAAAAACATGACCTTTATATTGGAGGAAAACGTATAATGCGCGACTATCATATAAATATTTTCTATTCAGAAGA
>JAFDFH010000456.1 GCA_019309945.1 Deltaproteobacteria bacterium | reverse complement strand
AAATCCCGCGCAATATCTTCCTGAACCTAAAGAAATTGAAGGCGACGCCGTTCCTGTTGATTTGAATAAACCCATGGATGACATCCGATCCATGTTAGGTCAATATCCTGTGGCAACACGCCTTCATCTGACCGGAAAAATTGTGGTTGCCAGAGACATTGCCCATGCTAAACTTAAAGAACTCCTGGACCGGGGGGAAGATCTGCCCCAATATTTTAGAGATCATATCATCTATTATGCGGGTCCGGCCAAAACTCCCAAAGGTTATCCGTCCGGATCCTTTGGCCCTACCACGGCCGGACGCATGGATACCTATGTTCCCATTTTTCAATTCCACGGCGCTTCTTTGGTCATGCTGGCAAAGGGGAACCGTTCTCAGGCAGTCACGGATTCGTGTAAAAAATACGGTGGATTCTACTTGGGTTCCATTGGAGGCCCTGCCGCCCGATTGGGCAAAGAATGTATTACCAATGTTGAAACCCTTGCTTATCCTGAACTCGGAATGGAGGCCATTTTCAGGATCACCGTCAAGGATTTTCCGGCGTTTATCATCGTCGACGACAAGGGCAACAATTTTTTTGAAAATCTTCTCTGAATTCTCAAACCGGATAACCATATAATATAAATTCGGGCCTAGAAACAATTCTAAGGAAAATCCAGGTCGAAGGGTCCTGCGCCGCCCACCTTATTTTTGTTCATAGATCCGTATAAATTTTTTTCTCACAACATATACAAAAATAATTATTACGAGAACCAGTTTCAAAACGTTTCAGTTTGTTCAAGGTCAAGGAAGGCGAAAATTTTAACCACAGGAATACATTTAGTATTTCGAGGATTAAAATTTGAGCCTGACGCAGAGATTGGAAAAAATGGGACGTTTTGAAATTGGTTCTAAGGGACTGCTATAGGGTATTCTATCTCTTTTCGGTGAAACCCAATGGACCTTATAATACGTAAATAAGTACCGTATTTATTAGAAAACTATTCCGTATTGTCTATTTGTGAATATTTTGTTATGAATCCGAGACGAATCATGCTAAAGAACAGTTGGGAAATTTTTAATTTTAACAAAAAGCCTTTCACCCTACAGACCTTTTTTATTCGTAGTAATTCGCGTTTTAATAATATCGGCTAAAATTGTTATATATTCAAAATGTTGACGTTAAACAAAGGAGTCATTTTATGGGTAAAGAAATGAAAACAATCGATGGGAACACGGCGGCGGCTTATGTTGGATATGCCATGAGCGATGTGGCGACCATTTATCCGATTACACCCTCTTCGGGTATGGGCGAAATGTGTGATGAATGGGCAGCCAATGGCCAAAAAAACATCTTCGGGCAACCGATGATCGTCCGTCAGCTGCAATCCGAAGCCGGAGCGGCGGCGGCGGTTCATGGTTCTCTGGCAGCCGGCGCGTTGACCACCACTTTTACGGCATCGCAGGGTCTTCTTTTAATGATTCCCAACATGTACAAGATTTCAGGAGAGGTGTTACCCGCTGTATTTCACGTTACCGCCCGCGCGTTGGCCGGACACGCGCTTTCCATTTTTGGAGACCATCAGGATGTGATGGCGGTTCGACAGACCGGTTTCGGTCTTATTGCTTCGGCTTCTGTGCAGGAAATAATTGATCTCGGACTGGTGGCCCACCTTGCCGCAATTGAGTCCAGCACGCCTTTTATCAGCTTCTTTGACGGATTCCGTACATCCCATGAAATTCAGAAGGTCGAAATGATTTCCTATGAGGATATGGCCAAGCTGGTCAACTGGGATGCTATTGAAGCCTTCCGCGCCAGAGGTGTAAATCCGGAAAGACCTGAACTCAGGGGAACCGCCCAGAATCCGGATATTTATTTTCAGGGAATCGAGGCGGCCAATCCGTATTACCTAAAGGCCCCTGCGGTTGTCAGCAAATATATGAAAAAGGTCAGTGACCTGACCGGTCGTACGTACAAACCATTTGATTATGTAGGGGATCCCGATGCTGAGAGAATCATCATTTCCATGGCGTCTTCCTGTGATACCATTGAAGAGGTCGTCAACTATCTCGTGGATAAAGGTGAAAGTGTCGGTCTGGTCAAGGTTCGTCTGTATCGTCCGTTCTCCTCCGAATATCTCTTTGCGGCCATCCCGGCATCTGTGGATCGGATCGCAGTTCTGGACCGGACCAAAGAGCGTGGGGCAATAGGTGATCCCTTGTACGTGGATGTCTGCACCGCCTATATGGAACGCGGTGAGATACCTGTTATTATCAATGGCCGGTATGGTTTGGGATCCAAAGAATTCACTCCCGGCATGGTCAAGGCGGTCTTTGATAATTTAAAATCAGCAGGACCCAAAAATCATTTCACAGTGGGAATTATTGACGATGTTACCAACAGCTCCCTGGACTTTGAAGCCGGATTTGATGTGGCCCCACCGGGAACGGTCCAGTGCAAATTCTGGGGACTGGGTGCCGACGGAACCGTGGGTGCAAACAAAAGCGCCATTAAAATCATCGGTGATAATACCGACATGTATGCTCAAGCGTATTTTGCCTATGATTCCAAAAAATCGGGGGGGCTTACCATCTCCCATCTCCGATTCGGCCAAACTCCCATCCAGTCGACCTATTCGATCGATTCAGCCGACTACATTGCCTGTCACAAATCAAGCTATGTGGACATCTATGAGATACTTGAAGGTATCAAAGAAGGCGGGGCATTTGTGCTCAACTCGAACTGGACCGTCGAGGATATG
>JAFDFH010000096.1 GCA_019309945.1 Deltaproteobacteria bacterium | reverse complement strand
GCCATCACCAATTACCGGGATCCCAAATCGCTAAAAGAAAATGCGCCTTCACGGGGTCTGCTCGTGAGCAGCTTCCTGGCCGGAAAGACCTCCCCGCTAAATTATCTTGAAGATCTTCAAAAAATCGGACACCGCTACAATGGGTTTAATCTGCTGGCCGGGGATTATTCCGGTCTCTATTATTATTCGAACAGGGGCAACCGAATTCAGCGGATCGAACCTGGTTTGTATGGGCTGAGCAACCATCTTCTCGATACGCCCTGGCCCAAGGTGGAAAAAGGAAAGGCTGAATTTAAAGCCCTGTTGGACGCGAAAAAAGATATCAATCTTGAAGATATTTACAACCTTCTGCATGACAGGTCTTATCCTCCGGATGATCGACTTCCGGTCACCGGGGTCGGCCTCGAGGCGGAACGCCTGCTTGCGCCCTTGTTTATCGCAAACAGCGTTTACGGAACACGGTCATCTTCGATCGTTTTAATGCAAAGAACCGGAAAGGTTATGTTCACGGAACGAACATTTATATTTAAAAATCAAAAGCTTGTGGAGGATAAGACCGTGCAAAACAGTTTTACGATTTCCCCTGAATTCTCGCTCAGAGACCTTTGAAAAAAGTGGGTTACAAGAAAAAGAACCGGGTAGGGGCGAAACTAACGAAGGAGAGCTTTCATGGATAAGGCGATTAATATAATAGAAGATGTCATTCCAGCAATACCGAAAACAATCGGGTGACGGAAAAAAATCGAGTCCACATCACGGTAGGATTTATTGAGCTTATCTACCAGCGGTTGCGTATCAAACCAGGTGTTCATTTTATTTTCGATGGTTTTCATTTTTTCAGGGACAAACAATAGAAACAATCCCAAAATGATCCCCGCAAAACCGGCAATTTTTCCAACCAATGCCAAGGAATTAATTATAACCTCATCCAGGACGTTATTGTAGCCCGTGATATCGAGTTGGAAAAATAAAAAAATGAGCACAACCAAAGACCCTGTGATCAATGCAAGACCAAAAAAAATATTGTGCCGGTAAGCGAACCTGCCGGTTGGAATATACTGGTTAAGATAGTAAGTAATCTTTTTATCCAGGTTAACCTTCGTGTCAAGCCAATCGCCGGCGGCCTTAACGCTTTCCGGGGAAAGGACCAGCAAAAGGGAAACCGCCGCACCAATCATTCCAAAAATCATCATTAAAATTTCAGCAGACGTTATAATTATATCCTGGACAATTTCCATTGCTTTTCCATGTGTGCTTAGAATTCTAAATTCAGTCCGGGGACGCGAATGGAACCTTGAACCTCTGAACCTTTGAACCCGTGAACGCCTACAATTTATAATTAAGATTTAAGGTCCGTCTAACCCAGAAAGTGATCCATGTGACGTGGTTCGCCCTCGTCTTCCGACTTCAATATACGGCTGGTGCCGCAATAGGAGCACTCGATCTCGATCGGCCTTTCATCGCTGGGGATCTCCAAGGGGGTTTTACATTTGGCACATTGGATAATCGACTTTTTTTTCTCTTTGGATTCAGGGGCAGCCGTGGGGGCCGACTCTGCCTGACCGCCACCCTCAATGAATGCCATGATGGCCTTGCGAACACATGCACGATCATCCCCTCCGCCAAGCGCTTTTAATTTTTCATAGTCTTCCCTGGGCAGCACAATTTTTATTTCCAGCTCATGAGCATTTTCCAGAGTCGTTTTTAGTTTTTCCAAAGCGGCCGCGAGGTTTGTAATTTTCATGTCTCCGGCCTCCATTTTTTGCTTGATCTCTCCGGTCAGATCTTCGATTGACAGCCATTCGCCTTTATATTTTATTTTAGCATCTTCAAGATTTACTTCGGCCACGGCCACCTCCTTTATTTTTTTTGGAATCATCTAAAAAAAATTATTTTTCATTTGTAATATTATAATTTATTATTTTCAACCCTTATATGAAATTTGTCATGCAACCTATCTGGTGATCAAACGAAAAGGGCCGTCTACGCTAAATCTGCATAATAAATTCTCCCATTTTCAAAAACCCGGAAGATCCGGCTTCACGAGGTTTCAAGTCCGCTTCTTTGACGAAGACCCTTTTTGATTCAAACCCCGCCACTTCTCAAGCCGCTGTTTTATCAATTTTTCGTAGCCCCTGTCGGTGGGGAAATAGTATTGCTGGCCCTGCAATTTCTCGGGCAAATAGTCCTGGGGAACATATGCCGCTGCGTAATCGTGGGCATATTTGTAATCCTTTCCATATCCAAGATCCTTCATCAGTTTTGTGGGTGCATTGCGAATATGTAACGGGACAGGAAGTGTTCCGGAGGTTTTGATCACATCCTGAACGGTTTGATAGGCCGCATAAATGCTGTTGCTCTTCGGCGCCGTTGATAGATAAACAGCGGCCTGGGCAAGGGCCAGTTCACCTTCCGGATGCCCGAGAAACTTGAAGGCCTCCATAGCCCCCAATGCGACCCTGAGCGCCTGAGGATCTGCATTGCCCACGTCCTCGGAGGCAAATCGCACCATCCGCCGGGCGACAAACAGGGGATCCTCGCCCGCGGCCAGCATGCGCTCGAGCCAGTAAAGAGCCGCATCCGGGTCACTCCCCCGCAAGCATTTGTGAAAGGCGGATATCAGGTTATAATGCTCTTCACCGGATTTATCATACATCAAGGCCTTTTTCTGCAAGGCTTTTTCTAAATCCTGCAGGGTGATGGGCCGGGGTTTATTTTTACCGCTATCATCGTTTTCCTGAATGAACAAAGATGCGGCCAGTTCAAGACCGTTTAGAGCGATACGGGCATCACCCTCGGCAATACGGACCAGATGAGAAAGGGCCTCCGGGGTCAAAAACAGGTCCTTTTCCCCAAGCCCCCCTTCGCGGTCGCGTAGCGCCTGATTTAGTATGGCGGAAATCTCTTCCGACAAAAGGGGCTTCAAAGTAATCACCCGGCACCTCGACAAAAGCGGAGGGATTACCTCAAAGGAGGGGTTTTCGGTGGTTGCACCGATCAGGGTGATCAGACCGCTTTCCACGTGGTGTAAAAAAGCATCCTGCTGGCTCTTGTTAAATCGATGAATCTCATCCACAAAAAGAATCGTCCGCTTGCGATAAAGCTTAAGCTGGTTCTTGGCATCTTCGATCACCGCCCGGATCTCTTTCACACCCGCAAGCACGGCTGAAAAATGAACAAAATGGGAACGGGTTTCACCGGCGATAATCCTGGCAAGGGTGGTTTTGCCGCACCCGGGGGGACCCCAGAGGACCATTGAAAAAATCCGGTCGCGCTCGATGGCCCGACGGATTAAACCCCCTTCCCCGACCACATGGGACTGGCCCATAAAATCGTCCAGGGTTTTGGGACGCATCCGTTCCGCCAGCGGTCTGGAAGCATCAAACGCTTTTTGGGCGTGATATTCGAAAATGTCCGTCATGTCTTCTTTTCCCGCCCCGTCCGTTTCCGGAAAATGATCCGGATCAGGGTCCGGTCCAGGCCGGCCTCTTTCCGTATCTGATTTACGAGATAGCGTTTGTAAGAAAAATGAACGGCCTCCGGATAGTTCACAAAGCAGACAAATGTGGGTGGTTTTGTGGAAACCTGGGTGGTATAATAAAACTTCAACCGTCTTCCCCGGTGGAGTGACGGTTCAGTTCTGGCAACCGCCATTTCAATGATTCGGTTGATCTCGCCGGTTCCAATTCGGGTAGCATACTGCCCGAAAACCTCGTCCACAAG
This sequence comes from Deltaproteobacteria bacterium, assembly GCA_019309945.1. Lineage (GTDB taxonomy): Bacteria > Desulfobacterota > Desulfobacteria > Desulfobacterales > JAFDFH01 > JAFDFH01. Next base: position 4,747 of record JAFDFH010000096.1, on the reverse strand, counting down.
TTTAAAAACTTTTAAAACCCGCTGTCCGGTCAGCGCGGAAATGGTCATGGTTGGCGCAAAGCTCAAAAATTTTGCCGCCGCTCGCAAGCGCTCATCGTACATTTTTATAGTTTGGGTGTCCTTTTCAATGAGATCCCATTTATTCAGCAACAAAACACAGCCGCATCCCCGCTCATGTGCATATCCTGCAACGGTTATATCCTGCTCGGTAATCCCTTCGCTGACATCCAAAACAATCAGGGCCACATCACACCGTTCAAAACTTCTTAACGCCTTGATAATGGAAAATTTTTCCAGCTTTTTCGACACCCGTCCTTTACGCCGGATACCGGCCGTGTCAATTAAAAGATAGGACTTTCCGTTAATGTTACAAACAGAATCAATGGCACCCCGAGTGGTACCGGGAATATCGCTTACAAGGAGCCGCTGTTCCCCCAGAATGTAGTTGATCAGTGAAGACTTTCCCACGTTGGGTCGGCCCACAACTGCCAGCTTGATCATATCCCTGGAGGTATCAGGGGATACTTCTGAACCAAATTTCCCCAGCACGGCAATCAGGTCATTCAGAAAATCGGACATACCGTACCCGTGGGCGGCTGACAAAGAGTATAATTTTTCGATGCCTAACCGGTAGAAATCGTAAAGATTAACCTCCTTTTCAGCCCCATCGATTTTATTAACCACGTAAAACACGGGTTTGGATATCTCCCGTAGTATTTTAACCAGATCAGCATCAAAAGGCGATATTCCCGCCTTGCCGTCCAGCACAAGAACAATCACATCGGCGTCTTCGATGGCCTGTTCGATCTGGAAACGGATCAAATCCGCAAAATCATCATCATTCGCCCTTGAAAATCCGCCGGTATCCACCAGTGTGAATTCGATACCGTCCCATCTGACATTGCCGTAAAGACGATCCCGGGTCACCCCCGGAATATCATCCACAAGGGCATCCTGGGTTCGAGTGATGCGGTTAAAAAAAGTCGATTTCCCCACATTGGGTCGGCCGACAATGGCAACAATTGGTTTCATTGGGATACTTAGTGCTCTAATTCGTAAGTTCGATGACGTATTTTTTTATATTGTTTCACCGCCCGCTTCGCTTGAGACGAAAGGCCGCAGAGTTAAATATTATTTCTTTTGCCGTTGAGGGGATGGCAAAAAAAAATAGCTCAAGCTTTATAATAGTAATATTATAATAAAATGCAGGTGGTTATTTCTTTATCCCACAGGGATGTATGTTTTTGCTTTCCGCCCTCTCAGCGGAAAGCAAAAAAGAAACAAATTCTCTGCGATCTCTGCGTCTCAGCGGTGATTATAAACTATCCAATTATAATACAATACCGTATTTATGAATACATGTACTTATTCCTTAAGCGTGAATGTTTCTATGACTTTTCAATGCGATCCATTGATTCCATTTTTACCTCCGGATCTGCTTTTCGATCTGATCCATCCTTATATGATGTCATCTGCCTGCATCAAGCCTTTTTAGAAAAAATTTCATGGGCTTGAAACTATCGAAGCCTTTTGATATAATTTTTAACTTGCTTCAAAGGACAACAGGCTAAAAATAAAATTTGGTGGTTAAATCCGCCGATAGCAGAAACGCAACCTTTGTCCTGTATTGAGTTCAATTTCCTTAACGGAATCGTAATCTATCACGCATTACCTTGTTCGATGGCTGCATCGAACCATTGGATTGGAATGGTCATGTTCGATAAAAACCGCCGGCATAACCGGGGAAAATTCGGGGATCGACCGAAAGGACTTTCTGAGCCGCAAAGAACAGTCCCCTTTGGAGTCCAGCGAATTCCTGAGGCGGAAAAGGAAGGCCGGACCCTGCGGCATTTCAACACCGTCGCTAATAAATATGATTTTATGAACACGTTGTTAAGTTTCGGAATCCATTATCTATGGAAAAGGACGGCCGTTGAAATGATGGATCTGAAAATCGGCGACAAGGTAATCGACGTTTGCGGCGGCACCGGCGATCTTGCCGTATTGGCGGACCGGTGTGTTGATGTATCCGGGAAGGTCATCATTTACGATATCAACCGTCAAATGATGCAAGCCGGACGAACCAAACGAATTCGCCCTTACAAGAACAAGCGCATCGAGTTTGTTCAGGGAAATGCCGAGTTGATTTCATTTCCGAATGAAATTTTTGATGCCGCTATGGTCGGATTCGGAATCAGAAATTTAACTCATATGGATGCGGGCTTTACTGAGATGCATCGTATCCTGAAAACCGGCGGGAAAATGATGTGCCTGGAGTTTTCCAAACCAACCGCACCCGTGTTTCGTCGATTGTATGATTTTTATTCCTTTTATGTAATGCCTTTACTTGGGGAGCTGTTCGTCGGTTCGCGGGAAGCCTATACTCTTTTACCGGAGAGCATAAGAATGTTTCCGATGCCTGAAGAATTGACGGCCCTTTTAAAAAAAATCGGTTTTCGAAAGGTGACACATCGTAATCTGACCAACGGTATTGCAGTTGTGCATGTGGCTGAAAAGGCATAGATGCGGATCTTAATAAGCTCAAGACGACCGGCGTTTGCGCCCAAAACCATGATACGCCCTAAAATTGTATCTTTCTGATTTAAACACTGTTATGGACATTGGGTAAAATAGCAGTTTTCGTTCAGGCCCTAAGAGACCTTTGAAAAATGTCAATTTTTGTTCAAGTTCAAGGAAGACGAAAAATTTAACCGCAGGAATATATTGAATATTTCGAGGATTAAATTTTGAGTATGACGCCGAAATTTGGCAAAAAGGGGCGTTTTCCAAAGGTCTCACTAAATAAACTCAAAGGGGCTGATGTAGTGATTATATCATTCCAAAGGAGGATTGCATGGCTGTTATTACCATTAGTAAGGAACTTCAGACGAACAGCGAAAAACTTGCCTCAAAGTTGGCCGAACAACTCGGTTATGAATACATCGGCGATCAGTTGATTACACAAATTGCAAAGGAACTTCATATCTCTGAAAGCGAGGTTGAAACCTTTCGTAAGACTTCCCAGTCCCGGATCCTTCGTTTTGTTGATCGTTACACATGCTCGATTGTGCAAAAGGTGGTTGACCGTGAACATGGCTGCCTCGACGATGAAAAGTACTATGAGACCACCAAAAAACTCGTCGAGCAGTCGTATGAAGCCGGGAATGTCATCATTTTGGGTTGGGGCGGCCAGTGTATTTTACGGGGTAAACCCAACACGCTCCACATTCGACTGATAAAAGATGAAAAAGTAAAAATCGAGGAAGTCATGGCAAGCAAATATCTGGATTACCAGGCTGCAAAGAAATACATCGAAAGGGAGGAGGGTGATTTAAAGGCTTACATTAAAGAATACTTTAATGAAGATTGGAACGATTCCCACCTATATGATCTGGTCATCAACATGGGCAAAACCAATGTTGAGCAGGCCGCCGAACTGATTAGCGCCGCCCTCAAACACAAGACAGGATAATTTGAATGGATAATCGATCCGGTAACTACTCAGGTGGATAGGCTGAAGGCTGAAGACTGTTAGGAAAAAGCGCATTTTAAAGCCATGTTTGATCAAGAATCAGATATTTCCGCCAAAGTAAGGCAATCGTGCTTTTCTGACCCCTTCAGCCATGCCAGAGGCATGCAAGCTTCAGTCTAAACAGCTTCAGCCTGACTACGTGAGTAGTTACTCGATCGGCTACAAGCTTGCCAGAAACCCCAAGGTGCCATGGACCAAGGCACCGGCGAATAATGCGATCCCTGTCTTTTTATGGACGCCAAAGCTCACTTTAATATAGCGTAAACCGGTGAGTAGCTGGAAAATCAAAAGCCCCAGGTTCATAACCCCGAGAATAAGGATAATGGATATACCACTGGCGGACATGATTCAGGTTTCCTTCATTTCAAGTTTATCTTTAAATTTGCGGGTCCCTGGCTACCATGACGGTTACAATTCGCTTCAGCGATGACTTCTATCGGCGCTACCACTTTATAAATGAAGGTGAGTGTAAAATTTTCAGATGCCGGTTTGTTTTTCCGGGTGAACTCCCACCGCTGCACTTCTTCACCGTTTACCTTGACATAAACCCAGTTGGTATGGTGAAACCAGTTATTCCCTTGGTGTGTTACATTGAGTTTTATTGTAACCACTGTTCCTTTGGAAACCGCAACGGGGGCGTCGGATGCTAATCGACGATTTGTTGGCAGACACCGGGGCGACCAAAACAGTTGACAATAAGAACACAATTGCCATCCAGATAAAGGTCCTGACGTGTTTCATGGGTTCGTCTCCTTTCAGTCATGATTGGTAATGTATACCGCATGTTCGATGGGAACGCAAATACCATGTGATAATCGTTCCGAAATATTACAAGAAAAAGCTATAGGGAAGTTTCGAAAACGGGTAGGCCTGAAAGGATACCGGTTGATATACAATGATTGACGCTCCCCGTAGCAACCTATTGGGAAGTTGTTATTGCGGTTCAATGCAGAGCAAGCGAGAGGATACTTTAAATGGAAAAGCGCATCAAAATCGGGATCAGTGCATGTCTGCTCGGGAACAAGGTGCGATATGACGGGGGCCATAAGCTGGACCGGTATCTTACCCAAACACTCGGCTGTTATGTCGAGTATGTGCCGGTCTGTCCCGAATTGGAATGCGGTCTCGGTGTCCCCCGGGAATACATGCGGCTCGTCGGAAGCCCCCCAAACCCCAGGCTGGTGACAGGCAACACAAATGTCGATCACACCGATC
>JAFDFH010000455.1 GCA_019309945.1 Deltaproteobacteria bacterium | reverse complement strand
TAAAGCGGTACGTGAGCTGGGTTTAGAACGTCGTGAGACAGTTCGGTCCCTATCTTTCGTGGGCGTAGGATATTTGAGAGGATCTTTCCCTAGTACGAGAGGACCGGGATGGACAAACCCCTAGTGTACCAGTTGTCGCGCCAGCGGCATCGCTGGGTAGCTATGTTTGGAATGGATAACCGCTGAAAGCATCTAAGTGGGAAGCCAACCTCAAGATAAGATATCCCTCCCGATGGAGACATCGGGACTTAAGACCCCTTGTAGACTACAAGGTTGATAGACCAGGTGTGCAAGTGCGGTAACGCATTTAGCTAACTGGTACTAATAGGTCGTGAGGCTTGGCCATAATTCTTTGTATTTATGCCCTTTGATTGTATGTTCCGTATAATAGGTTTATCGATATCTTTGTGTCTGTTTGGTTCCTCAGGCGGTAGACAATAATCGAACAGGCTTAAAAAAGTCGATGAACTTTAAAGTTTTCGGTGGCTATAGCGAAGAGGTCGCACCCGTTCCCATCCCGAACACGGAAGTTAAGCTCTTCAGCGCTGATGGTACTGCGTGGGAAGCTGCGTGGGAGAGTAGGTCGTCGCCGAATTTAATTTTAAAGGCCCCTTGTTCTTGAACAAGGGGCCTTTTTTTATCTCTGATCGTTGTCAGTGGCAGAAAAGCTCAGAAGTCGAAAAGTCGAAAGATAAAAGATGAATGTCCAACTTCGAACGTCGAATACAACCAAGGTCTAAAAGTCGGATTAACCTCTGAACCCTGAACCTGAGTTACTACGGAAAGTCTATGACAATGTCCAACTGGATACGGTTTTCATCAAATTTTCCGTCTTTCGATTCATTTTCACGTTCGGTAATAAAACCTGTGGCTCTTGCTTGAATCTTATCCGTAATGAAATACCTTCCGTGGATATAATGCCCCTGGTTATTTGTACCTCCGCCGTGAAAATCCGAGTCTACAAATACAGCAGGAAATGCGTAATCTTCAAGCACCTGGTAATGATATTTCATATACCAGTCTTTCTTTTTCTTTTTGTTTCCTAAACTGAAGCCCACGAGCCAGCCCATATCCCGATCATCGCTGCCGTAAGCCAAAAGATCGGCAGGATCGGTGCTGGCATAAGCAACACCTTTGCTGGTAAGTTCATCAATATCCGCATCAAAGTTTACAATATAGTCGCCGAAAACTGAAAAGGGCACCGGCAGGAGTTCTTTTACACTGAATTTTGCTCCCAGTTCCAAACACCCCCATTCATTGAGGAGCTCTCCGGCACTGTCAAATACCATTTGCTGGCCGTATTTGTTATTATACCCCAGGAAGGTTTCCGTATCTCTGATATCATCAATGTCATACTTAATGCGATCCATTTTCAGATATTCATAATAGGTTGCACCGAACTGTAATTTCATATTTTTTTTAGGCTTGACTTCAGTGCCTAACTGGAATGCAAGCAGTGTCGGGTCGTCGTTGGTTGAACTGATTTCCTCAATAAACCATTGTTCGAAATTCGCAAAAAGGCTGAATTTATCATTGATACGATAATTAAGCGCTTCGGAGAGTCCTTCGGGATTCACATCCGGGTCCCAGACAAGCGGCGTTGTAAATAAATGGTTCTTGACCTTACCACCCAGCAGGGTAAAATTCTTGTTGGCTTTCCATTTGGCATAAGCGCGGTCAATAAAAATGTTTTTGCCTCTTCCATGAGAGTCAAAACTCTGGTTGGTCGTGTTCTGGAAACCCGATCCGGATGCCAATCTGATACCGACTTCCGTGCTATCGGTTACTTGTGATTTAACCCCAAAGCGAAGCCTGAAACGTTCACGGTTTCGTGTGCTGTCGGATGTATCATAGTCTTTCCACTGGCTATCGTGGCGAAGCCTGAGGTCTCCAAAGGGTTTTATCTTTTTGACCCATGATGGTAATTCGAAACTCCCCTTCTCACTTTCTTCCTTTACCACCTCTTTGGCTGTTTCAGTGGCCACCTCTTTTATTGTTGCTTCCTCTCTGGCACCTTCCTGTTGCAGATCTTGAATAAGTTCCTTTGCTTCCGAAGCGGTTAGAATGCCCTTCTCTACGAGCTTGTTGATCAGCATGTCAATCTGTCCGGCAAAAAGTGAATGGCCGGTACCCAGTGGTGTTAGACATAAACAAAAGAACAGTATTACCATTAAGATTCCTTTCATATTGTTTTAACTCCTTTCCATTTATTTAATATTCATTTACTTTATTAAAGTATGATGTTTTGCTGTCGGCCACGTCTTTCTTTCGCATCTCATCCCCTTTCTTGGATAGCATTCTATTTGCGTTTGACCTTATTATCCGAGTGCTCTGTTAGCCACATGTAACGGTAGCGTTAGATTTTTATTAAGACAGATGTTTTTTTGAATCTGAATATATACGTGTATGTTGAGACCGCTCTGTTAGGCGGATGTTCCAATGATATTAGAAAACGATTAAGACCAAAAGGCGGTTGGTTTCGGCAAAGGCAGGAGGAGGAAAGAGACATTTAATTATATGGTTCTTCTCCCAATTAGTTGGGAGAAAGGGGTACAGGATTCAAGGGTTCCCCGTGAAAGTCAACGGGATCTTCGACAAGCTGTTTATTTTCTAATGATGTTTGAAATATTCTGGGGTAGTTTTTTTCCCGTACCCTTCTGAAATATTGCTCGGGATAGAGAGGGCCTCCCTTTTCACTTGGGAGGGAAAGCCAAATCCCTCATTTTTGGGAAATATTTTCGTTACCTTATAAAT
>JAFDFH010000454.1 GCA_019309945.1 Deltaproteobacteria bacterium | reverse complement strand
TATTAAAAATGAAAAAGACCTCTCTTCAGATATGTTGCTGGAGAGAGGTCTTTAATGTCCCAGATATAACCAGAATCATGAATTTTTAAGCGTAAAAAAGGAGCACTTTGTCTATGAACTGAACCGCTTCGCGGAAAAGACAGCCCCGTTCGTCCTGCCGCAATTAATCCGTGATTAAAAATCTTCCCGATTAAACGCATATCGATTACAATACCTCCTCAGCAAACTGAAGTCCATTTCTTATAATCTTTTTAAAGGAGGTATTGTAATGAGTAGTGATCTTAGAACACAATTTCTCAACCACATGACGCTTCATCGTTTTTCCCGGCACACCAAAAAAAATTATCTTCTCGCGGTTAAAGGATTAGCCAGATTTTACAAACAGTCGCCGGACTCTCTTTCAAACGAACAAATACAAAAATATCTTCTCTATCTTATCGAAGAAAAGAAGCTTGCATGGGGATCCGTCAACAACATGCTTTGCGGCCTGTCCTGTTTTTACAAAAACGTGCTCAAGTGGGATGACACTCGGTTTACAATTCCGCCAAGACCAAGAATTAAAAAACTCCCATGCATTCTGAGCGAGGAAGAGGTTAAACGATTGTTTGAAGCGGCTGGTAACCTGAAACACAGAGCTTTTCTGAAAACCGTCTACAGCGCAGGTCTCAGGCTCAGTGAGGCTATTTCTCTGAGACCGGAACATATAGAAAGTGATCCTTCCAGAATGATGATCCGGGTTGAACAATGTAAAGGCAGAAAAGATCGCTACACAGTTCTTTCCCGGAATCTGCTTCCGGAACTTCGTGCATACTGGCGTAAATACAAACCCGGAGAATGGCTGTTTCCCGGCTACAATCAAAAAAAACATCTTAGCCCAACCGGAGCTAACCGAATTTTTCAAAAGGCAACAAAAAAAGCTGGTATTACCCGAGGTCGCGGTCTTCACTCTTTAAGACATTCCTTTGCAACACACCTGCTGTCCCATGGCACCGATATTTATACCATCAAACGGCTCCTGGGACATGTATCCATAAAAACCACCATCATATATCTTCACCTTATACCGGCACGCATCACGCAGCTCAAAAGCCCTCTTGATCATCTTTTTGAAGAAAAGGGGGGCAACGATGAAAAACAATAATTCAAAGCTTGAAGTGGCAGATGTATTTCGTCTTTATGGTGAAAGCTTCCGACAGAATAATCCATTGCCCAATTCACAGCTCAAAGTAATGCGGCATATAGAGATTTGTCGAACTGCTGCACTCGGCGGCCATGTTGAACAATGCAGCGATTGCGGACTTGAACGCATTTCGTATAACTCGTGTCGGGACAGACACTGCCCAAAATGTCAGACACTGGTTAAAGAAAAATGGCTCAACGATCGAAAGGCAGAACTGCTGCCCTGCGGATACTTTCACATGGTGTTTACCCTACCGCACGATCTGAACCCTATTGTACTTTGTAACAAGAAGGTTGCCCTCAGCATTTTGTTTGCGGCTGTTAATCAGACACTCCAAGCGTTTGCCAAAGATCCGCAATGGCGTCTCGAGGGCCAGCTTGGATTCATTCTGGTTTTGCACACCTGGTCACAAACGTTAATGGATCACTTTCATCTGCACTGCCTGATCCCGGGAGGGGCTCTTTCCTTCACAAAAGACCGATGGATACCCGCAAATGAGTCGTTCCTGTTCCGGGCTAAATCATTGGCCAAAGAATTTAAAAAACGGTATCTTTCCCTTTTAAAAACCGCTTATCATAAAAACGAATTAATTTTCCCCGGCAACACGGCACAGTATGAATCCCGGAAAGAATTTGATCTTCTGATTCAATCTGTTTCAAAAGTCAAATGGATCACCTATGCAAAACGTCCGTTTGCCGGACCGGAGCAGGTGCTTGAATATCTCGGCCGGTATACACACCGCATTGCCATATCCAACAATCGGATTCAATCCATTGATAATGGGAAAGTCGTTTTTACCTACAGAGATCGGGCGAACAACAATGAATTAAAAACAATGTCCCTGACTGCCGGGGAGTTTATCCGGCGTTTTTTACTTCATGTGCTTCCCGCCAGATTTATGAAAATCCGTTATTTTGGATTTTTATCCAACAAAAATAAAGGGGAAGCAATCCAACTCATAAGAAAATTGACTGATTCTGATGTTGAGTGGCCGGAAAAAGAGAAAGAAACCGTCATCGAAATGCTATTTCGACTGACAGGCGAAGACATTACTCGCTGTCCTGAGTGCAAAAAGGGAAAAATGGGCGTCATCCAAAGACTGCCGAAAACTTATAATTCGTCGTAAGCATTAACAGCTCCATCAGCAAAGCCGGAATAAAAAAGCGTTCGATGAGCGATACAGGACCAGTACGCCCATATTTGTATTTTTTAAAAAGAGAAACTCGAATTTCAAGCAGCTTTTTTAATTTTTATGAAAAAACTCATCCGAAAAAGGATATATCCCTTTTGCCTGCATCGAAATTTACAGGTAAAAATGTATTCTCACGTCAAAATTATCCCAGCGTCAATTATACAATCCCCATAGACTTATCAAGGCTGGTTCAGTCCTAACATTTTATCTGTCATTGCAATCAGTTAATCTCAATTGAGGCATGCTGAAGCGAGTGATTTTTTGCAAATTCGTGGCATCGTGTTCGGCAACGAAAGATAAAACGCTTATCAATCAGTGTTGCATCGAACGCTGCGGATCACCTGGCGTAGGGGCTGCCACAGTAGTATCAAACTGCCCACCCC
>JAFDFH010000453.1 GCA_019309945.1 Deltaproteobacteria bacterium | reverse complement strand
AAGCAATCTTGGTATGAACCCTTCCAGGCCGCTTTTATCCGAAACGCTAAGGAGTAAATTCCTGACCTTAATTAGATCATCGATCTTTTCAACAATATTTATTCCCATGGTATCGATCTCTTTTCGTAACTTTTCAAAAACTTATGGTTAGACCTACCAGCGGAGTCATCCGGTAATTTTTGTTCGAGTTCAAGGAAGACGAAAATTTCAACCAGAGGAATATATTGAATATTTCGAGGATTGAAATTTGAGCCTGACGCAGAAATCGGGGGAAAAGTGCCGATTTGCAAAGGTCGCATTATTCCGATCGTTTCCCTGTCATGCTCATTATATCAACTTTTATGATCACCGTATGTTTTACCATCGTTTCGGAATATAACGACGATCTGTCAGAATACTGCGCCGTGATAATATCTAATGCCTTTCGCTTGGATTCGGGGTCTTCAATAAATGAAGCCTCTCCAAATCCGATAACACTTTCGTATTGCATACCCCATTCACAGGGTCTGTCGGCCATTTTTATTTCATGGCCAATATCGAATTCAAAACATACCTTATTGTTTTTTTTAATCAAATCCAGCTTTTTACCTTTTTGGGAAGAATGAAAATACAGTGAATTATCCTTATACCCAAAGCAGAGAGGAACAAGATAGGGCTGCTCTTCATCGGCCAGCGCAAGTCGGCAGACAGTCGATTTTCGAATGACGGATTCGATTTCATTCCTACTCGTGATTTCCTTGTCTTTTCTTCGCATAGGGGGGTTGCTTTAAACTCGGTGATGCCACAGCATCCTACGGCGTTTCTTTGTTTGTGCCCGTCATTTCATTTAAGATCGTTTCTAAAGCTTCCAGTTCCTTACCATATCCGGCCCAGTTACCCTCACGCAAATAGGCTCTGGCCCTATTATAGTGTTCCAGCGCCCGTTGCGCCGGACTGGAGCCCCCTATCGCCTGGGGGATGGAGGGTGACGCCAATGCAGCGGCCGGCATCCGTTTCCCTAGAACGCTGAATAAGGCGGCATCAAGATTTTCTTTCATGGCGAGGCGCTTGCTAAAGGAGACAATCACTCTTTTCAATTCGGGCAGGGCGGCGCTTTTTGAGCTGACGGGCCGTGCAGCACGAACGGCGTTCCGGGTGCGCCTACCCTCTGTGGGTTGCATCACGGCTGGTGTAACCTCTGGCTGCTTTGCTTCCAGATAAACGGGTTCAACGTAGATAAACGTGTCGCCGATGGGAATGGCCAGAAGATTTCCGCGGATGACCGTGGAACCTCGCTGGCCCCACAAGGTCAGTTCCTGGGAGATTTCTGTTTGTTGGTCGATACGCGCCTCAATCTGCATGGGGCCAAAGACCAGTTTTTCTTTGGGCAGTTTGTATACGATTAATCGGCCGTAGTTGGGCATGTCACTTCTGGCCGCAAGCCAGGAAATCATGTTGTCTTTGCCGGAAGGCGTAAAGGGCAGCATCAAAAGAAATTCTTCGCTGACTTCGCCGGGCAGTCTTACAATGATATAATAGGGTTCCATCTTCTGGCGTTGATCCCCATACATTTCATCCGGACTCTGCCACAGATCTTCTTGATTATAATACACCTTTACATTTTTCATATGGTAGGCCTTGTACATATTGGCCTGGATCTGAAAGAGGTCTTTGGGATAACGGATATGTTTCTGCAGATCGGTCGGCATTTCCCGCAATGGCTTGAATAGGCCGGGAAAAATGCGGGCATAAGTCCTGACAATGGGATCCTTTACATCAATCATGTAAAAAGAAACGTCCCCGGTATAGGCATCAATGGTAATCTTAACCGAATTGCGGATGTAATTTAGGCCTTTATGAAAATAGTTGTATGTTCGCTGAGAATAGGGATACATGGCGGAGGTCGTGTAGGCATCCAGCATCCAGTAAAGCCTTTGGCCGGATATGACCAAGTAAGGATCACCGTCATAATCAAGAAACGGGGCAATGGCCCGCACCCGCCGGTCGATGCGACGGTTATACATGATCCTGCTTTCCGGCTTCAGATAGCGGGTAAATAATATCTGGGGATCTAAAAATTCAATTGCATACAGAATTCTTCTAGCAAAAGATTTGAGAGGAACGCCTCCCGTTCCTTGATAATTGGTGTAGACATTGGCATCACCCCTGGGGTAATCGAATTCTTCGGCCGTTGTGTTTACAAGCACGTAGTCATCCGTCATTTCCCCATAATAGATCTCAGGGCGCCCGATTTTCAGATCGAAATCAACGACAGGCGGCAAATCTTTGATCAAAAGATGGGGAAGTCCTTCATCGGTCACATCATTGACCGTGTTCAACGCCAATCCATAACCATGGGTATAGATTAAATGTCGGTTGACCCAGGTTTTAGCCTTGGGTGGTAGCTGATTTGCGACAAGTTCCCTGGCAGACAGCATCACCTGTCGATATTCTTGGTCGATTTGGTAACGATCAACATCCACATCTTTAAAGTCGTAATACAAACGGATGGATTGAAGCTGTTTGTAAGTTTGGAGCAAAGGGCGCTTGTCCCAGATCCTTATATTCTTAATGGTGGCCTTATGTGCCTTTATTTCTGTCAGGCTCAGTTTGTCGCTGGCCGGGAAGTCCACCTCTTTTATTTTATTCAGATTGTAAGCCTCGCGGGTATATTTGATATTATATGCGATATAAGGCGATTCCTTGGCCAGTTCGTTGGGTTTAACCACAACTTTTTGCACCAGGATGGGTAGGATGTTTGCAAGCACAACAATGGATCCTA
>JAFDFH010000095.1 GCA_019309945.1 Deltaproteobacteria bacterium | reverse complement strand
GGGTGCCGATTTGATGGCTCCGGCAAAGGATGGTTATCCAAATGGATACACATTCAGCCAGAAAGTCCGGCATTACAAAAAGGGTAAAAAACCTTTCTATGTCAATGTTCATTTCTGCCAGACAATGTATGGAGAAAGGAATGCCATAATAGTTGCGACAGCAGATATTACTGAAATGATGGAAAAAGATGCTCAATTAATCCAAGCGAGCAAGATGACCACCCTGGGCGAAATGTCTGCAGGCATAGCCCATGAACTGAATCAGCCATTAAACGCCGTTAAGGTGGGCAATGAATTTTTAAAAAAGATGATAGAGGAAAAAAAGGAGATACCGGAGAAGGACCTATTGCTGGTAGTCAATGAAACGAGAAGGCAGGTGGATAGAGCTGCAGGGATCATCAATCGTCTCAGGGAGTTCGGCCGGAAGGCAGAATTTACCAAAGAAGAGGTAGAGATCAATAAACCGATAAGGGGCGTTTTTAGTATTATCGGACAGCAACTCAGCCTGCAGAACATAGAGGTGAAGCTTGAGCTGGATGAAACACTTCCCCCCATTTTGGCCCACAGCAACCGCTTGGAACAGGTAATCTTTAATCTGGTGACCAATGCGCGGGATGCAATAGACCATAAACAAAATAATGGGGCTGAAAACGACGATCGGCTTATCAAGATTCGCTCTCACAAGGAAGGTGACCGGATAGCCGTCACGGTTTCTGACACAGGCATCGGAATATCAGCGGACGCCGAAGATAAGATTTTTGAACCCTTTTTTACCACAAAAGAGACAGGAAAAGGGATGGGGCTAGGGCTTTCGATCGCTTACGGTATTGTGCAAGACTACGGCGGTGACATCCAGTTTGAGGGCAAAGAAGGAGAAGGCACAATCTTTAAGCTTACATTTCCCAGTGCACCTGAATAACGACTTGGAATAAAAAGCTATGGATAAAATATTAGTGATTGACGATGAAAAAGCGACTTTGGCGATGCTCCGTTTATTGTTAAGTGCCTATGGTTACTCCGTTTTGACCGCAGAAAATGGGCCGGCAGGGATAGAGGTTTTCAAAAAAGAGAGACCGCCCGTCGTGCTTACCGATATAAAGATGCCGGGAATGGACGGTATTCAGGTGCTTCAAAAGATAAAGGAGGAGAATAGGGACACAGAAGTAATAATGGTCACAGGTCACGGCGATATTGAACTGGCCATTCAGAGTTTAAAGTTTGATGCTACAGATTTTATTACAAAACCCATAAATAATGATATATTAGAGGCCGCTCTAAAGAGGGTCAAGGAAAAGATAACATTAAAGGCGGAATTACGGAAATACACGGAAAACCTTGAACAGCTTGTTGAAGAAAAGACTAAAAAGCTTATAGATGCGGAAAGGCTTGCTGCTGTTGGGCAAACCGTTGCAGGACTGACCCATGCCATTAAGAATATTGCGGGTGCCTTGAGGGGAGGGACGTTCGTGCTTGAGAAGGGCTTTGAACTAAGCAACGAAAAATACCTTTACCAAGGTTGGAAAATGGTCAAAAGAAATGTAGGCAGAATAAGCGAAATGGCGCTTGATCTTTTAAATTATACTAAAGATAGGGAGCCTGAATACCAACTATGCCATCCCAACAATCCGGTTCAGGAGGTCTTTAACTTAATGCTGCCACATGCCAGTGCACAGAGTATTACCCTAACAAAGGACCTGGATATTGACCTCCCTCAAGTATGGTTTGATCCGGAAGGTATCCACCGATGTCTCCTGAACCTGGTAACAAATTCCATAGACGCCTGCACAGACATTAATTGCACTGATAAAGGGGCTGAGATCGTAATCCGATCCCTAAAAACAGAAGGCTGGGCTGTTGAATACCAAGTTGTCGACAACGGTTGTGGGATAGATAAAGAGGTCAGGAATAAGCTATTTCAGAGTTTTTTCAGTACCAAGGGATCTAGGGGTACCGGCATTGGCCTCATGATCACGAAGAAAATTATAGATGAGCATGGAGGTATGATTGAGGTGGAATCTGAAAAGGATAAAGGGACGATATTTTTTATAAGGTTGCCTGAAAGAGATCAACAGGTAGTATCAGAACGTCATCGATGAATCAAATTTTGAGTTGATCCCTTAATGATTTGCCCTTGAGTTTTTGGTATCTCATCTCATGGGCATTCTTTTTAATGATTTCCTCCCTGATCCGGGGGTTACCGATGATAAAGACAATCCGGTTGAGCTGAAAAAACCGAAAGCGATTGCTTCAGATTCTCTTCATAATTCTTAATGGCTTCGCCAAGCGCTTGTGCTCCAAGATTGGAGCAGTGTATTTTTTCTTTTGGAAGGCCGTCGAGAGATTCCGCAACGGCTTGCTTGGTGATAGATTTTGCCTCTTCCAGGGTTTTTCCACACCATTTCGGTGACCATACTGGATACAGCAATGGCTGCAACACATCCGAAAGTTTTAAACTTCACTTCAGCAAGTTTATTATCCTTACTTTCCGGCCTGGAACTCCAGAGCCGGACATCGTTTCCTCCGATTATCAGAACAATGTTTTATAACTCAACAGGTCTTTATGTTTATAATGTTGCATTTCATCCAGTATATCTCTTCTGTATCTTGCTCAGTTTCTCTTAGAACTATCTGAGGCTCTCATTGAGCGAACCACTTCTAAAACCATCCAAATCCAGGGAAACATAAATAAAACCCAATTCATGAAATTTCTCATTAATTTTTTTTTGTTTTTCGAGTACGATTCCAAAATCCTCAGAAGGAACCTCAATTCTGGCTGTGTTTCCATGATGCCGAACTCTCAGCATACGAAATCCGATGTCGTAGAGAAAATCTTCGGCCCTTTCTACTTGATTCAATTTTTCCAAGGTTACCTCTTCCCCATAGAGAATTCTGCTGGACATACAGGGCATGGCAGGTTTATCGGCAATTTCCAGGCCGTAATAGGTACACAGGCTACGGATTGTCGTTTTATCAATACTCAATTCAATATAGGGAGCCAAAACAGATGCTTCGCGTGCAGCCCGTATGCCCGGGCGGTAATCGTTTAGATCATCCAGGTTAACACCGTAAAAAACAGGCCATGATGACCCTGGTAACGACTCCTCTATCTGGCCCCGGAGTTCCTTGATTTTTTCGAACAGAGCTTTCTTGCAATAATAACAACGGTTACCCTGGTTTGCCCGGTAGAGAGGATTTTCCATTTCTCCAGTCCGAATAATTCGAAGCGGAATGCCATGATTTTGGGCAAAATTTATTGCCGAGCGGTATTCTCTTCGGGCAAGGGAGGGGCTGTCGGCTATCGTTGCCACCATCCTGGTTCCCAAAGTCGAATGCGCAACATAAGCCAGAAGCGCACTATCAACCCCTCCGCTGAATGCGACGATGGCAGCCCTGTGTTTTGAAAAATAATCTTCTAATTTTCGAGAATAGATTTCTGGGGCTTCATTTAGTTGGGATTGATACTGGGGTGTTTTCAAGCTTTCTCCTTTCTTTATAATCCATATTAACGCTGGAACTTCACTAAAATTGCACCATGGACTTAAAAACCTCACAAGACCGGCAGATTTTCATCTTCTCTTTCCAATTCGTCTGGGCTTTGCCCTCACAAATTGTTCCGCTAATAAACCAGCAAAGTTTGCCGGCATTAAACTCCCAAGCAGGACATTGTTTCTTGCGCTCAGGGGGGCACTTTTTTATCACCCAGCAAGACTTTCTATTTTTTTTGTTCTCCCTCATCCTGGAGACCAGAAGAAAAACTTGCCGTTCCACAGAAGCCGGTATCGATCGCCATCCCTGCTCGTAACCTTCCACGGCTTTTAAAGTTCCAAGGCTTTTAAAGATGTTGCAAGCAATTGAGCCATTTGCTTCTGTGTTTTATTCATTTTTTTTCGGAAGTATAAAAATTCTTTATTGTCCATGGACAACTTCTAATAATTCATCTATATCTATGGCAAAATTCCATTTTAATATACCACAATGTGTCATAGATAAGTCAATATAAAATATTAGATCCCCAGGTTTCAGTGTTTCGTATCAAAGCGTGAAATCATACTTAGTGTTCGTCCAGAAACGAGGATTTTTGTTCGAGATCAAGGTATGCGAAAAATTTTACCACAGGCATATAGTTGATATTCCGAGGATAAAATTTTGAGCATAACGCAGAGATCGGGCAAAAAGACCGTTTCTGGATGGGCACTACTTATTTTTACTTGTGGAAAGCGCTCTTATTTACGAAATATAGCCGGGTTCTTTTAAAAAAGGCGGTTCATCACAAAAAAACATCTTCATCTCAGTGAAGAACCGCCCCAAAAGTTGGATATGCCTGGAATGACTGGGAAAATCTACCCTTAAAGATATTTACACGGACATAGTGTCAGGGTGTCAAACCCTATCGGCGCTTTTACTGTCCCGTCGGTACGGTTTGTATTAAAGATAGCTCTGCACCGCATTGTAAACACAAACATCTACGCATGAGAGGCATACAACGCATTTATCGGGATTGAAAGAAACCACCCAGCTTTCTCTGTCGACGTCAAGAGCAGATGTGGGGCAAATGGGAACACATGCGGTGCAACTGAAACAGCGTTCCTCCAAGTGTTGAATTTCCTGAGTGAGCGGTTCCACACCCACTCCGACGCTTTCCAAATAGTTGATACCGTGGGAAAGCTGACTGTTTGCGCCACTCAATTCCACTACCATCAATCCCTGTTTTCCGGGGTCGATGGTCGCGCGCAGGATGCTTACCATCAGGTCGTAATCCTTGATTAGATGATATATGATGGGGTCCTCCACCTTTTCAGGAGGAAATGAAAGGACAACCTTTTGTTTCTTCATGATGAACCCTCCTTTCCAGATGCCGGCCCTGGCAGCGGCAGAACTGATTGAGTCAGGTAAAACTCTCCATTCTTAATCAAATGTTTCAGGTATTCGGCTACCTCTATTGCTTTGACATAACTCGAAAAACCTCCGGTGGGCACCTTTACGCCGTTAATTTCGATGGTACCGCTTTTGAGCTCCGCATAGGTGACTTCACCCAGCTTTGGATCACCTTCGCCAACCGGATAATAAGCGCTGTAATCTACGACGGGCGCTTTCAGGTCGGCATCGGAAACAGACACAAATTTCACCATTTCTTCGTCCAAAATGGGGATCGGTAAACCCACCGCAACGCTCAGAGTCACCCCGTATCCGGTGAAGGAAACCGCCCGGAGCCACTTGGGATTCATTGCTTTCATATTTCCAATGAGCGTCAGCGTGCCTGCGGGAATGGAGGGGGTGCCGTTTTCGAGACGCGATGCGTCAGGATTGTGCTGGGTGCCGTTCCAGACAACATATCCCTCGGTTCCACAGAAGAAAATTCGGGTACCGATACCAATGGTGCGGTAAAACGGGTCGTTTAAGAGGGGTGAAAGCTGACCTGCACTGCAGTAATTGGCGTTTCCCAGATTGGGATTGAGCTTTCCCATATAAGTATAAATCGGCTTGTCGGATAGATTCACCGCCACGTTATAATTCTGGTAACAGTTTCTGGGATTAAAAAGGATCGCTTCGTTCATATCCTCAAGGTTGATCATCTTTTCCCGCTTTTTCTTCGGATAGCAATCTGTGCCGTATGCACCGGCAGAAAGGAGAATATTTTTGTTTGAAACCAGATCTTCAATGACATGGGCGCCTCCGTATCTGAACCTCCCCGGGCGGCCGTTGTTATTGCGCGGATCACCGTCCGGGAGCGCAGTAGCGCCCAGGTAGATATCCGCCGCAGCCAGTCCCGCATAGACCGGCACGCCATTTAAAGTTGCCCAACCTCCGCCAAGCTTCATTTTTTCTTTGTCTTGTTTAATATTGAAAAATGCGCCCGATGAGCACATGGGACTGAAGGTTCCAGTCGTCACCACGTCCACTTCTTTAGCAGTTTTCCGGATTCCCTCTTTTCGAACAACGTCGATGATCTCTTCGGCGGTCAAAACCACTACCGATCCGGAACGTATTTTTTCGTTTATTTCTTCAATGCTTTTTGCCATTTGATTACCTCCTGTTGTAAGCGTGAAAGTCTGCACATTCTTTCTACAAGGATAATATCGGCTCCGGCAGGAGCCCGCGCATTATCCATAGGTTCTTCACCTTCACTCTTAGAACATTAACCTTTATCATGTCTTCCTGCCATAAGCGCATGAAATCCAGCCTCATCAAAATAGAGATGTCGTGGCCCACATACATAATGCCTCCATGGATCGCTCCCGCAACTACTCCTTGCCCAGGCACAATACAGTCGCCCGCCGTCACCTTTTCCCTGCTGATATACGAAGCGGGGGTGTTCTATAAAAAATTTCCGAAAGAAACAATTAATCCATTGAACCTGTAATTTCGGAAACCAAATATTTTTTCAATATGATTTCTTGGAAAATCTGCTTGATCTTGTATGCCACAATGTGGTATTCCTGTCAACCCTAAAAAAATTAATTTTAATTTATATATACCCTATTATTACGACACTGCCGTCTTTTGTCCCAAAGGATTCGAATAAAAGAAAAACACTTGGATACCGGGAAATAAATTAAATGGGCAAAGCATTAAGAAACGTCGAGGGTGGAAATCTCGGTATTGAAGAATTCATCAAACTACCAAGGAGTGCAAATCCTACTCGATACACGATGTTAAAAAAAATTTAAGTTAAAAGAATACCAAAGAGCCATCCAATCTTTCAGAAGAGTCCTTCAATTAGATCCCAGTTCCGCCATCAATTATGCCAACATCGCTTCCAACTATCGAGATATGGGTGAAGATGAGAAAGCCGTCAAATATCATAAGTTTGCTCTGGAACTTGACCCATCGATTGATTTTGCCAGGAAAAATATAAAAAGACTCGAAAAAAGTAGAAAATAGAATTGCTGCAGAAGCTAAAAAAAATAGGAGGTTCAAAGGGAATTCGAACCTCCTATCACAGAAAGGAAGTTGAGAAGGAATAAAAGGTTGATGCAGTATCTTAGGCCAACGCGTTTAAATGAAGCCTTACACGGGAACTTATTTATGTTACCACGATGTGGTATGTCAACATTTTTTTCGACTTACCAACGAAAAACACAATCCACAGGATTTTTGAAAATATAGCTCGGACTTAAAAACCTCACACGACCTGCAAAATTTCATCCCTAAACGGACGCTTTCGGGTTTTTATCCAGCCAAACCCTATGCACATCATTTGTGGTATCTTTTACGTCTTGCAGCGCATTAAGGAGTCGGGTATACATCATGGCAAGACCGATGATCTCACTAAGAACCAGCAGAGAGTCAAGATCCTGTTCTGAAATATCCCATGTTTCAAAATGATACAGCCGTAAAGCCCCTATAACTTTACCATAAAATTTGATAGGAAGAGAAACGATAGCGCCGATTCCTTCTTTTTTCGCATCTTCAGGATATTGCAACTGATTCGTTTTAGCAGTATCTCTCACAACAACCGGCTCACCTCTTAATGCTGCGCCGATACTTTTATTAGATAAAATTGGCCCTTTATTCAAATAGTCAATGCTCAAGCCGAAGCTGGATAGAGCTTCCAACTCTTTAGTCTCAGGGTTTAGGACGAAAATTGTACAACCCTTTACTTCCAGGGCTACAATCAATAGTTGCGTCAAATGATTGGTCATAATTTCCATGTTATCAGATTCCGCAATAGCCCTGGTGACAACTTTAAATATATCTATATCTATTTTATCTTCGATACCCACTGATTCCTCCTCATAGACTCTACAGGGTTAAATTGTCAGGTTCGTACAACGGCCGTTAGGAAACAATACAGACGACTTTTCCCTCTAAGGCATTTACGACTTTGTTAAAAAGGCTTCCGGTAAAAAACCGGGTAACTTTACCTGGTTTGTGGTTTATGACGATTACATTGAATTGTTGATCCAAAGCGAGATCAATAATTTCGCTTGCAATATCCCTCTTTCGCGGCTTAAAGATCATGTGAATCTGATGTGCTGAAAAACCATTTTGTAATAACTTTTGCTTAGCCGCTTTGAGGCCTGCTTCCTGCTCTTTAACCTTTTTAGAGAGATAATTCAGACTAGCGTGTAATTTTTCCATTATGGGAGCTCCGCGGGTATCAATTTCAGGCACCGGTGTATAAGCATTGAATATGGTGATTTCAACATCATTTAAATGGGCAAAAGTGCTGATGACAAAATCTAAGGCCTTCTGATCGTAAATCAAAAAGTTATAGGGCAATAATATTTTTTGACCGGTCATAGTGTTTTCCTTTCCTCCTGTCTGATTTTTATCAGCCAAGTTTTCATACCACAATGTGGCATTGAATGTCAAGGAAAATTCTCCGAAAATATCTACACTTAGTTAGTGTCCGTCCCGAAACGAGGATTTTTGTTCGAGATCAAGGCCTACGAAAAATTTTACCGCAGGCATATAGTTGATATTCCGAGGATAATATTTTGAGCATAACGCCGAGATCTGGCAAAAAGACCGTTTCTGGATGGGCACTACCTATATCCTGTATATGCTGTGGTTGTTGGAGATACCAGGAAAAACCGGATCCCTGATGTAACTTTTCCCGCCGAAGAATCCAAACTGAAGGCGGATCATTCGCACTGGATACCGGAATCTAATAAATCAGAAGTTGATCAATTAGATTCTGAAACTGCACCCACTTGCACCCTATCTGCACCCAGTCATGAAAATTCCACTAAAAAAGGGGTTGCCAATTTAGCTAACCCCT
The DNA here is from genome assembly GCA_019309945.1 of Deltaproteobacteria bacterium. Taxonomy (GTDB): domain Bacteria; phylum Desulfobacterota; class Desulfobacteria; order Desulfobacterales; family JAFDFH01; genus JAFDFH01. The sequence continues at coordinate 3,126 of JAFDFH010000095.1, read as the reverse complement.
TGTAATTATTTGGTGGAGCTGAGGGGGATCGAACCCCTGACCTCATGACTGCCAGTCATGCGCTCTCCCAGCTGAGCTACAGCCCCAATGAATCTGAATTTTCTAACAATAAATTTATTTTGTGTCAATAAATTTATTGAGGCCGGAGAGAACAGAAATCATTGACAAAATTGAAGTTAGCAAATAGAATTAACATGTTTATAGTTCACAACATATTGAACATACAATGGTTTTTCTAGTAGTCGGATAAGAATCTTAATTTTTTGTGAAGGTTCAAAATGGATTTCAAAAACCTTACAAGGCAAGCCGGAACACCCATGCAAAAAGAAAACCCGCCCGGGGCATTCAAAGAATTTGATGCCACCGAACTTTATTGCCCCCGGTGCAAACAGGCCGTTCCTGTGCGCAAACGCCTTCTCCTTGTTCTTCCGGAAGGTGACATGTATGAATATCTATGCGCGTTTTGTTCCGAGTCGGTTGGCAGGAAGATCGATCGTAGTGAAAAACCGACGTCGATCATTATTTAACGATATCAAAACACGAAAGAAATTAATGCTTAGAAGGGAATCAATATGCTCAGATTAATGCGGGACTATGCAACAAGTTGGATGATCAAGCTGCTTTTAGGTGCCATTGTTATTGTGTTTGTATTCTGGGGTGTCGGAAGCTACCGTTCCCAAAGGTCCAGCCGAGTTGCATTTGTCAACGGAGAGGTGATTACGGTTGATGAATACAGAAAGGCTTACGACAATCTGATCGAACAGTTACGGCAAAGATACGGAAACCGCTTGAATGATGATCTGGAAAAAATGTTCCAGGTCGAAAAGCAGGCCTTAGAAACGCTAATCAATCAGAAGCTTATTCTTCAAGAGGCCCAAAGGCTTGGTTTTCGAGTCTCAGACAACGAACTTGCCGTTGCCATCCAGAAAGTGGATGCGTTTCAAAACGCGGGAGTATTTGATGGGCGCATTTACCGAAGAGTTTTAAGTCGTTACAGGATGACGCCGGAAGAATTCGAGTTTGCTCAACGAGAGTCGATTTTGGCGGATAAGCTGAGTTCATTCATTACCGGCTGTGCCAAAGTTTCAGATCAGGAGGCAATGGAATGGTTTAAATGGACCCTTGCGTCCGTAAATGTTGATTTCGTGCTGTTTGAGCCCGACAGATATGAAAATATCAATCCATCTGAAGAAGAGCTCAATGCTTTTTTTGATCAGCGCAAATCGTCCTATAAAACCGAATCCATGCTAAAAACCCGTTTTTTACATTTTGAGCCCAAGGCATTCATGTCCAAGGTTAAAGTGACTGAAGAAGAGATGCGCGATTATTATGATGCAAACCCGAGCGAATTCAAAACGGAAAAAACTGTTGAAGCAAGGCATATCCTCATTAAGATCGATCCGGAGGCAAGCCCTGACGCGGTGGAAAAGGGGCTCGCAAAGACGCTTGACGTACTGACAAGAGCTAAAGAAGGTGAGGATTTTTCTAAGCTGGCCGAACAGTATTCCGAGGGTCCAAGTAAAGCTAAAGGAGGATATCTTGGCTCTTTTGAAAAAGATATGATGGTAAAACCTTTTGCGGACAAGGCGTTTTCCATGAGCGCGGGGGAAGTCAGCGAACCCGTCCGCACCCGTTTCGGTTGGCATTTAATCAAGGTTGAAAAGGTGAATGAAGAATCTTCCATTTCTTTTGAAGAAGCTAAGCCGAACATTCAAAAGAAGCTTGCGGATGAAAGGGCAAAAAATCTTGCCTATGATGAAGCCGAAGCAGTTTATGAAACTTCTTTTGAAGGAGACGATCTATCAATAATTGCCGAAAAAAGAGATCTTACCATACAATCAACCGATTTTTTCACAAGGGAAGGCCCCCATAAGGGGATAAATAATCCTGACAAATTTGCATCCGCCGCATTTAATCTAACAGTTATGGAGATTAGCGAAATCCTGGATTTGGGGGACGGGTATTACATTTTGCAGGTAATTGAAAAAAATCCTGAAAGGATTCCTGAAGTCGGAGAGGTAATCGAAAAAGTCAGGGCCGACTTTATAAAGCAAGCGCAGGAAGAAAAAGCCCGGAGGGAAGCAGATGCATTGCTGTCGGCTTTAAAGACGGGTAAACCCATGATTGGGGAGAGCGAAAAATATCATTTAAAACCGACAACCACGGGGTTTTTTAAGCGGAACGAATCGATTCCCCAAATTGGATTTGAACCAGGGTTTTCGGGAACGGCCTTTAAGCTGACCCGTGAAAATAGACTGGCGGAAACTATCCTGAAAGGGAAAAAAGGGTATTATGTCATCCAACTCAGAGAAAGAAAAGCGCCTGCTACGGAAGGATTTGAAGCTGAAAAAGAAAAAATTAAGACATCGTTGCTTCAGCAAAAGAAAATGCGGACATTTAATGCTTATCTATCAAAATTAAAAGAAAAAAGTGAGATTTCCATTGAACCGGATTTCGCTCAATAGATGAAGTCCCCAAAATGGATTACCCATCGATGCTGCCATCCCTCCGACTCCAGTTGGATACCGGAGCAGGCGGTTTGTAAATGCGGCGTTTCAGGATAGTTCGATTTTTTTGATCACTTTATGGAAATGATCTAATTCAAAACTGCTATTCAGGAGATTAAAGGGTATGGCCGAAAAAATCCCAACTTTTACAACTAAAAAGTGCTATGAATGTTTTACGCATCTTCCTCTTGATGCTGAAGTATGTCCGTCGTGTAAAAAAAAAGTCGGTAAAGTAAACAAAATTGGAGTTGCCGAAAAACCCACCGACTGGAAGGGATATGTTATCTGCTTATTGATATGGATAGGTTTGGGTATCTTTATCTGGAAGGGCTTTTTTTAGTTTCTGAATCCTTTTTTAAAACTCATCTTTTTCATGATGTTACATACAGATTTTGTAATTTCTAAAAAATTTATGGTTAAACGGTTAAACCTACCAGCGGAGTCATCCGGTAATTTTTTTCAAAGCGGGCAACTGTTTGAAGCCGTTTAGGGCGGCTTACAGAGACCCGAACAGCATAAATTGTTGATTGTAGCCTGTTTGTGCTAAGCGACACACTCATTTTAGATCCCGTGCGCGGGGCACTGTTAGGCGCCCTTAACGGCAAGTTTTGGCCGTATT
>JAFDFH010000452.1 GCA_019309945.1 Deltaproteobacteria bacterium | reverse complement strand
CGTCCAACAAGGCCGATACGTTCGCGGAGATTGAGTTTGAAACTTATCCCTTCAAAAAGCAACTGGTCCCCGAATCGTTTTGTGAGATTTTCTACGCTGATCATGAATACAACCTTAAAAAATAGTAACTTCTCAATATGTTCCGGTAGACCCGCTGCGTCATCCGGTAATTTTTTTCAATACGACCAAAACTTGCCGTTAAGGGCGCCTAACAGTGACCCGCGCACGTGATGTAAAATGAGTGTGTCGCTTAGTACAAACAGGCTACAATCAACAATTTATGCTGTTCGGGTCACTGTAAGCCGCCCTAAATGGCTTCAAACAGTTGCCCGCTTTGAAAAAAATTACCGGATGACTCCGCTGGTATGTTTAACCATAAGTTTTTGAGAAGTTACACCATCATTTCCTGAATAAGAATTGTCATAATATTAATAAACGGGTAATGCTCCCGTATGGTTCGTGTTTGGGTCAAGGGTGTATAAAAGAAAGAGCGGCCGGTGTCAACAATTCCCCAACGTTGAGGCCTTGCTTGACACAAAAGCCTCTATTCTCTATAATAAATTCATAATAATACCAAAATCATGATGGATCGAATCAACAGGGAGCGTTCAATATATGGAACTTTTACCCTTAAATGCCATTTCTCCGGTTGATGGCCGCTATCGTCACATTACCGAAAGATTAAGCGACTATTTTTCTGAAGGCGCTTTAATAAAATATCGCCTACAGGTTGAGGTCGAATATTTTATTGCGCTATGGGAGCTGAACCTTCCGCAGTTAAGCGGCCTTGACAAAGATTTATTCGGATCATTAAGGGCTATTTATAAAGACTTCACTTTTGAGGATGCCCAAAAAATAAAAGATATCGAGAAGATAACCAATCATGATGTCAAAGCCGTTGAATATTTTCTAAAGGAAAAATTCGATGAACTGGGATTAAAAGCCTACAAGGAGTTTATTCATTTGGGTCTGACCTCCCAGGATATTAACAATACGGCCTTACCCTGTTCATTAAGGGATGCCTGGTTTGACGTTTTAAAGCCGGTTCTGGATGAGGTCCTTGAAACCCTTCGCGAAAAAGCCCGGGCCTGGAAGAACACCCCCATGCTTGCCCGAACCCACGGTCAACCCGCATCACCAACGATTCTGGGAAAAGAGATATATGTTTTTGTCGATCGACTGGAGAAACAAACAGAACAATTGTCAACCATACCCTTTTCGGCAAAATTCGGCGGGGCCACCGGGAATTTCAATGCCCATTGTATTGCGTACCCAGATATTGACTGGATCGCTTTTGGTGATCATCTGGTAAATAACATCCTGGGTCTTCATCGATCGAAGGTTACCACCCAGATTGATCATTATGACAACCTTGCCGCCTTTTGCGATAATCTGAAACGGATCAATACCATCCTGATCGATCTGAACCGGGATATGTGGTCCTATATTTCAATGGAATATTTCAAGCAAAAGATCAAAGCAGGGGAAGTCGGTTCCTCCACCATGCCCCATAAAGTAAATCCCATCGACTTTGAAAATTCAGAAGGCAACCTGGGAATGGCCAATGCCGTTTTTGAACATCTCTCCGCGAAGCTACCGATTTCGAGGCTGCAAAGGGATCTGACCGATTCCACGGTAAGCAGAAATATCGGCGTACCATTTGCCCATACACTGATTGCCTTGAAATCTTTGTTAAAAGGGTTGAACCGGCTGGTTTTAAACGAGGACGCGATTCGTGCGGATTTGCAAAATAACTGGATGGTCGTTGCCGAAGCGATTCAGACCATTTTGCGCCGTGAAGGATATCCCCGGCCCTATGAAGCCCTGAAAGATTTAACCCGAACTCACCAAAAGATTGAACGGAAGACCATCGCCGATTTTATTGAAAAGCTGGAAGTCTCAAAATCCGTTAAGGAAGAATTACTTCAAATTACTCCGGAGAATTACACGGGCATCTGTGATTTTTAATCCACAGATTTCGCAGATTACACAGATTTCAATGAAAACTTGATAAATGTTGCGAAATCCGGTGGGTTAAATTCCCCGCAGTTTGCTACGGGGTCGTTCATTTTTTATATACGTTCTGCCGTGCTCTGGCGGCTGCTTTTAACGGGCCGACGTTGACATCCACATAATCGAATACCCTGGCCTGTACTTTGCCGGGAGCAGGTCTAAGTACGCGACCCAGATATTGTATCACCCGCCCGTCAAATTTAATGGGCGTAGTGAGAAAGAGGGTTGTAAGGTCTTTACAATCAAAGCCCTCACCGACCAACTGGCCGGTTGCGACCAGTACTTTGATGTCTCCTTCGCGCAGTCGGGCGAGCACCCCTTGGCGATCGCTCGACGGATATTTTATACCGGTAACGCAGCAATGACTGCAGGGTCTCACAGTGCTTCTTGCGATCAGACAAAACCAGGCATATTCCTTCGTCATTGTGTGCCTCCCGGGCAATATCGGCGGCGATCATGTGGTTTCTTTCGTCGTTGGACACAAGTTCGGCGAGCATCCTGGAATAATCGTGAACAGGGTCGAAATATGGTTCGAAATCCGTTTCACGCAGGATGACCTCGACGGAAAGAACATCCCCGCGTATAATCAAATCGTTTTTGTCCACTTCGTGATGCACGTCTCCCAGGTGCCAGAAGATAAGTTTTGACAACTTATCCCGCCGCCAGGGTGTTGCACTCAGTCCCAGCATGAACCTGGAATCAAATTCCGTTACCGCGTCCGTAAAGATGCGGCTGGGGCACCTGTGACATTCGTCGACAATTAGATGCCCGATTCCTTTGGACACGTCATCTGCACATTTATAAAGGCTCTGGACAAGACTCACCGTCACTTTTTTCCCCAGGGTGTGTTTCCCGGCTCCAATAAGACCCACTTCTTCGGTGGGGATCGCCAGGAATGTCGCGATCCGTTCAATCCATTGAAAGGCGAGTTCCTTGGTGTGAACGACAATTAAGGTCGGCTGTTTGCGTTTTACGATGATGTCAAGCGCCATGATCGTTTTTCCGGATCCGGTGGCCGCCGAAAGCGTTCCGAACTCCTTTTTAAGCATGACATCAACGGCTTTTTTTTGGAAGGGTTTCAGCTGCCCCCGGAATTTGAAACTAACTTCGGGAAGATTACGCCGAAGGTCTTCAAACCGATACGGTTCCCCGTGACGGTTGCACATGGATACCAGTTGTCGCATATAACCGCGGGGAATATACAGCCTTCCGGCGCTGCCTTGGTCGTAGAACTTTAAATACCTGGGCGTGCCCCTGTTCCAGCGGCCCATCCGATGGTTTTCGATCCATTTCGGGTTCTGAATGGTCAATTTTTGGGTGAGTTCTTTATGAACACCCGGCGGGATCTCATCAAGCAGAAGTTTATTGGTAATGGATATTTTCAAAATGAAACTCCCCAATCCCTCAAATAATTGTGAGTGTTGAAATGAAACCTAATTTGAAATGTGAGATATCCTGGAGATTTAGGATGATATCCTTTGTCGATTCTAAAAACAATACCTCAAATACATAGAGTTGCTTCTTAATGGTTTTTTATGTATTGGAAAATTGGTAATAGTTCATTTACTAAGCCAGACACAAAGGATATATTTATTATTTTTTTGCGTGCCCTGGTGCCTGGCAGAGTGGAAAAAGTTTTGCCGTAAAAGGCACAAAATCTGCTACTCAGGAACTACTCCTAAATATTGGCGCGTTGTGAAGGTGTTGCAGGGTTGACGGCGAAATCCCCTTCCAAAAAACAGTATGACCTTTGCTGGGGGGTACTAAACTTGAGTTAGTTAATACAAGGGGAGTTTATCGACATGTCTAAATTCAAATGTTTTCTTCTTAAAAACCGGATGCTTTGTGCCAATCTTTTTGCAAACTTTATTGGTGTCTGTGTGAGTTATGTATTGCTTCGAAGTACCGATATTTCGCTTTATATTGCGTCCCAACGCATTGACATGTTTTTTTTACCGATTTCTTTTACCTTAGGTTTTGCGATTACCTTTTTCTATGAACTGCCCATTCGACGGTATCTCAATTTAAAATACCGTGGTGCCTCCATTTCCGAAGAATTTTCTTCCAGGGTACGTCGCCGATTGCTGAACGAACCTTTTGTTTTGATTGCAATGGACTTTGGTATCTGGCTCACAGCGGCCTTTGTCTATTCCGGTGTGTTTTGGGCCATGGGCGCGGGTAAAGTGCATCTCCAGCGTTCTTTTCTCGGGAGCCTGACCATCGGTTTAATCACGATTACGGTTGCCTTTTTCGCTTTTGAATTCATTTTGCGAAATTTTCTGGCCCCTTATTTCTTCCCTGAGGGGGGCCTCTATGCAATGCCCAAAACCCTCCGGATTAATATCCGTACCCGGCTGGTGGCCCTCCTTTTTGCCTGCAACCTGATTCCCTTTTTTTCTATTATTCATATCGTTAAAAGAAACTTTCAGTCGACCCAGGACCCGTTTACAGTTCTGAATCAAATACACGGTGAGATCGTCACGAATTCCTTTGTTTTTATGGGCGTGGCCGTATGGATGACCTTTCTAGTGAGCAGTAATCTTAAGCGACCTTTTACGGAAATTATTCACGTTTTGAGATCCGTACGAAAGGGTCATTTTGACAAAAAAGTGCGGGTCACCTCCAATGATGAAATCGGTTATACCGGCGACGTCATCAACGAAATGACCGAGGGGCTCAAAGAGCGTGAGCAGATGCGCCAATCCATGAACCTGGCCATGGAGGTTCAGCAGAACCTGCTGCCCAAAGAAGATCCGGATGTTGACGGATTAGATATTGCCGGGAAAAGTATTTACTGCGATAAAACAGGGGGCGATTATTTCGATTTTCTGGATACGGGTGATCCCCGCAAAGGAGAAATCAGCGTGGTTGTAGGGGATGTTTCGGACCATGGCATTCCGTCGGCTTTGCTCATGGCAACGGCCCGGGGATCGATTCGGCAGCGTTCATCCCTGTCGGGAAGCATCGGACGTATTGTCTCCGACGTCAATCATCAGCTGACCCGGGATGTGGGGGCCTCCGGCCAATTTATGACCCTGTTTTACCTGACCATCGAACTGGATGCCCAGCGTTTACACTGGGTCCGG
>JAFDFH010000451.1 GCA_019309945.1 Deltaproteobacteria bacterium | reverse complement strand
GACCTACGTTCCGTTGTGTTTTCAAACCTATATCTTTTGTTCGATACCTCGCAAAATCTGGATAACCTAAAACCAACTGCTACACTTGTTTTTTCTCCCCGGATCGGTAGAACCTATCCGGGTCCTCCACCAGAGGTGGAGGGTTTAGTTGGAACTAAAAGGGCGATTTTTGCATCTCAAACGGATCATAAGTGTATCCGAAACATTCACGAATTGTCCCTATTATCTCATCTGTGGTTGCGTAAGCCTTCACGGCTTCCATGATCGATGGTATCAGGTTATGATTTCTTCCTTTAGCCGCCTCCCTGCGTAGATTTTCAATGCTTTTTTTTACTTCTTCGGTATTTCGTTCTTTTCGTAACGTGTTCACATTATCGATATGCGCCTTTTCGGCCTGATGGGAATATTTGTGACGCTCTGCGACAGCCTCCTCTCCCTGGGGCTCGACAAATTCATTTACTCCCACGATGATACGTTCCCTGTTTTCAATGGCCTCCTGAAATCGCAATGCCTCCTTCTCTATTTCCGCATCAATCCACCCCTTTTTGATTGCCTCCATGGCGCCTCCCATTCCATCTATCTCTTTCAGTATCTTTGATGCCTCTTCCTCGATCTTGTTTGTAAGACTCTCTATATAATACGAGCCTGCTAAAGGATCGGCCGTGCTGGCGGCGCCCGTCTCATAGGCAATGATTTGCTGGGTCCTCAAAGCTATTTTCTGGGTACTTTCATGAGGTAATGCGATAGGTTCGTCATAGGAACAGCAATGAAGGGATTGAACGCCTGCCAATACCGCACTCATAGCCTCAAATGCAACACGGACTATGTTGTTGAGAGGCTGCTGCCCCACCAGGGAACAGCCGGCAGTATGAATGCCGAAGCGGAATTTCCAGGACTTTGGGTTTTTTGCCTTGAACCGTTCCCTCATAATCCTCGCCCACATTCGCCTGGCCGCCCTCAGCTTGGCAATCTCCTCAAAAAAATCGATGTGGGCAGAGCAGTAAAAGGCAAACCGGGGGGCAAAATCATCTACCTCCAGACCTCGTTCAAGCACCTCTTCCATATAGGCAATGGCGTTTGCAAACCCAAATCCCAGCTCCTGGGGCGCGGAGATGCCGGTTTCGCGAAGATCGTACAGATTGACGTTTATGGGATTCCATCGCGGCATATGCCTTGTACAAAACTCAATCACATCAGCGGAAATCTTAACGGCCATATCAGCCGGTGTTGCCTCTCCCATACCGCAGAACCGTGTTGAGAGGGTATCATTTTGTATGGTCCCTCGAAGGTTTGAAATATCAAGACCCTCCCGTTGAGCGACAATTATATATTGGGATAAAACTATAGGCGCGACACAGGAGGATGATATCAAGGAAAAGCTGACATCCGAGATGGGTATTCCCCTCGTGAGCCCCTCCATGTCCTTTAGGGAAGTCAGGGGTACGCCGGCTGCACCGACTTCGCCCTCAGCCAGGGGATGCCGTACATCAACACCAAACCGCGTGGGCATGTCGACGATGACGTTCAACCCGCCGACCCCATCCTTGATCTGCTGCAAAAGTCTCTCGTTGGTATGGGCCGCTGTGCCAAAACCACAGACTTCCCTTCTCGTCCAATATCTCCCCCTGAACATATTGGGGTAAATTCCTCTGGTGAAGGGGTACTGGCCGGAATCGGAAATATCACGATCATATTGAATGTCCTTTATGTCCTCCGGCCTGTAGAGCTCATTTATTGGAATGCCGGACGCCGTACTGGTTGTCTGGGCCTTCTCTTGATAGGCGGCTTGCATTTTTTTCACATCATCATTCATTTCTTTCTCCTAAATGTGATCGAACTACCAGCCAGGAGTGTGTGGGAGAATCCCCTTCCCGCCGGTGGCTGGACAATTCAACACAGAGATTGCGGAAAATGGTCATTTTTTATCCAACTAAAGGGTACGCTAACTAACGTTCAATGCCCCTAAAACATAATTAACCACCTCTGTTGCAATCTCATCAGCTGAAAAACGATCTTTAGGTTTGTACCATTGCATTATGGAATTCACTAATCCCAAGGTAAATAAAGAAGCAATTTTTGCATCACAAAACGAAAACTCACCACTTTTCATCCCATCTTTCACCGTTTTTCTATAAATAGCCTCATACTTATCTCTCATATTTATGTAATTTCGACGATACTTGAGTGGCAAGTTTTTTCTCTCGACATGTCCTATGCCGGCATCTCCCGTCTGAGTTACCTGCCATTTAATGTGAAGGGTTATCAGGGAGGTCAACCTCTCGGTAGGCGTTAACTGAGAATGCTCGATTTGTGCCGCAAGATTAAGCAATTCCTCCATGGGAGTGACCATGACCGTATTCAGGAGGGAAGGCTTGTCTTTGAAGTAATAATAAATTGTAGCTTTGTTCACGTCAGCCATTTTGGCTATGTCATCGATACTCGTCCCATTGTACCCCTTTTTCCAGAATAGGCGTCCCGCAGCAGACAATATTTTTTTCTGTTGGCGTTCCCACCGACGAACTTGCCGCTCAGATAAAGCTGCCCTTCGTGTAGCCGCTTTCTTTTGAATAACCATAATATACCAACCATTTAATAAAAGATTAATTGTTTAATTGATTTTCAATGATAATATCAATTATTTTAGACTCTTATATATATTTATCAAAAATGTCAATAGAAAAAATATTGATTTCATGCTTGACAAGTATCCAGTTCTGTGACTAAAGGCATAAGTTAAGCGTCGACCCTGGTCCCGGTATTGACGAG
>JAFDFH010000094.1 GCA_019309945.1 Deltaproteobacteria bacterium | reverse complement strand
AAGCTCCGCTTGCACCATCATTAAATTTACATTATATACTCAGATGGATTGTCAAAAGAAAGCCCCTCAATAGTACTACACTGAAAGGATTCTTGATGTATAGGCCCAACCAAAATAATTATAAACAATTACCAAATACTGATAATCATAACTGTTTCGGATGTAGTCCAAATAATTCAGCAGGACTTCAGATGAAATTTTTTGCTGATAAAGATTCCATAATTTCATGGATAACCGTACCCGAGCATTTATGTGGATGGAATAATATCGTTCATGGTGGGATTATATCAACGATTTTCGATGAGATTATGAGTTGGGCTGGAATTTACTTTTTAAAGCAAATAACATTAACAAAGTCCATAACGATTGATTTCATGAAAGTAATATTTGTCAATAATGAATTGAGGGTTGAAGGTAAAGTTGTCGATACGAATCGCAAGCGGGAGGCGGTTATAGAAGGTGCGATATATAATCACAATGGACAATTATGTGCAAAGTCAACCGGAACCTTTGCACTTCTTTCCCCTGCAGTTGCCAAAAGAATGCGTATTATGAGTGATAAGAATATTAAAAGTTTTTTTGAGCCGCTTATTCGGGCTTGATTTAAAATTAACCGCAGCGCTTGCACAAGTCAAATATAGATTCGGTGTTTCAAGGTTCGGGTTTGGTAAAGGTCAGTAAAAGCGAGGTAACTCTTAAACATTGAACGCTGTAAGCTGAGACTACGAACACCTACAATAAATTTATGGTTTAGAAAGGAGGTTTTTATGTTAAAAAAAATTTTTCTTCTTGTTTTAGGTATGCTTTTGTTATCTCCGCAATATATTTTGGCTCAATCGGGGACCATTGAAATTGTTGAGGTTGTTTTAGCACGGGATGTCGTTGACCACGAGCCGGAGGGTGTCTTTGAACCTCCTGTTTTTTGTGAAAAATCCGAAGACCGGCAAAATATGATTCCGGTCGTAGATTCAAAAAACGACACAAAAATATGTCTCTGGACCAAAGTGATATCACCGGTCGATGAAACCTTGCTGCACACCTGGTACAAGGACTATGCGGGCTGGATAAAAATGGCCGAGGTCACTTTAAAAGTCCAAAAATCTCCTGGCTTTCGGACCTGGAGCTCTAAAAAAATTATACCGGGCGTTCACAACGGTAAATGGATGGTGGTGATAAGTGCGGCCTCAGATCCGGAGGAGGCCCTGTGCAAAGTCCACTTTGAGATCAAATAATAAAGGTAAAAGTTCAGCCACCAGACACGAAGGCACAAAAAAAAGGAATATGAAGTTTAAACTTTTGTTAAAAAGAGAGGAATCTATTGCTGCAAAAATTTTAGAGCGGCATTTACGGTATATAAGGTATTAGGACCTGGTAAGCGCCTTGGTTTTCTTATCAATTTTAACATACCTCTTATTAAAAACGACATCAATCGAATTATATTATAACCTTTGTGGCTTAGTGCCTTAGTGGCTGAACTATTACGTAAACTTTTATGTGTATATCCACTTTCTTATCATTGGAATAACTTTATTTTGCCAATGATTTGAGGTCCTTTTTTTTATGAAATTTTTAAACAAATTTTCAACAAACTGTATCGCTTGATCATATTGGTAGATTTTTTCGATGACCGTGTTCTCTATTTCTTCCGCAGTGTCGGCCGGATCCGTGAAAGGAATTTTTAAGCTGGAAATGTTTAAACTTTCTCCTTTGATTGTAAATCCCCATTCTTGATCGCCTGATTTAAAGTGAAGATTTATTTCGGTAACGACTGCGCCTTTTCGCAAGGCTACGACTCCTTCTTCGAGATTTGCTTCATCACCCTTGATGGTGATACTTTCAACGGCTTCTTGATTTCGGTTTTCCAAAACAATTCGATCTCCAATCTCAAGAGATGTTAGATCAGGAAAGAGATTTTTCAAGCACCCGGGATCATTTTCGATGATAAACCACAACCAGGTTAAAAACTCATTACCGAGAAATTTAAAACGATTGTATGCGACTGCGACATCAAGCATCGATCACTCCGTAAACTTGCTGGGGGTAAGTTTGGCCAAAACATCAAGCTCTGAATCCGATAAATCCGACCCAAACTGAGCGGTTGAGTACGGAAAAAGTCGTATCAGCGTCAGCTTCAAGGACTTTGAAAACAATGATTCGAGTTCTTCGTTGGCGGCTTTTAAATTTGAAAAGAACCATAGCGACGCACCCTCATAATTCCAGAAAACATCATAAATATTTGGTGTTGCCGGGACACGCAGACTCAGGATATTTATAACATGGTCTTTTATCATTTTCTTTTCATTTTGGGACAGGTATCTCCGACCGGTCGCTTCCAATTTGCGGGCCATCTCAATTGTGTAATATTTTTGAATTATTTTTGATGGAATGGATTTTTTATCGATCCGCAGTGAAAAGACCAGATAGGCGCCGAAAACAAATGAAGCGCCCTCAAAGTTCGGCTGATATGGGTTGTTAAATGAAGTCCACCCCACGGACATCGCAGAAGCGTGATCATCTATTTCTGAAATTGAGTTTTTTGTAAGTGCCGCGGCAACTGTTTCAATAACCGGTTTCTCAAGAGCGCCTTCGACTTTGTATCGCGTAATGGAAACAGATGATGACAATAATCCCATTTAATTTTTCTCCGATTTTTAGGTGTCTATAATAAGCTTTTATAGCCTTTATTCTTAAGCTGCACAAGAAAAAACATCCATTTCCCAAAGCGGTTTTGTATGCGTGGAAGTAAAAAAGACCTTTTCACAAGTGCATCAAAAAAGATTAGGATTAAAAAGCCTTATCTTATCCATAAGATAGGCAAGACGTATCTGAGATGTAGCCAGGATGATGACCGTTATATTTAATAATCTTTCAGAAGATGACGCGAATACATACAGGCTGGTCCTGTCATCAACCGGCATTTCTTCCCATTCCAGAAAAGGGAAAAATGGATGGAATATATTGGTTAATGCGACGGATTATGAAAATGCCCTAAATGCGGTCGACCAATATCTTAAAGATGACCAGAATTTCCATACAGTACCTGAACCCCTTTGGTATGATTACCAAAGGACTTTCACAGGCCTATGGGTAGCCGTTATATTGCTGGTATGCCATGTTGCCATCGTAACAGGCGATGCAAGTGGGTTTTTTATCCGGGCATACGGATCATCGGCCTACCACATTTTGCATGGAGAATTATACCGAAGCGTGACATCCCTGATGCTTCATGCAAATACCTTGCATATCATGGGCAATATCGTTGGTATTACTATATTTGGGACGGCCGTAAGCACAATCATGGGTTGGGGTGTTGGATGGTTCATGATTCTTGTCACCGGGATAGCCGGGAATTTGGTGAATGCTTTATTATACAAGTCTGGTCATATTTCGGTCGGAGCGTCTACTGCCATATTCGGAGCGATCGGTATCCTGAGTGCCTATCAGTTTTTCAAGAAATTCAGGCAACCCGGGCATAAAATAAAAGCGTTGCTTCCTTTAAGTTGTGGTCTGGCGCTTCTTGGTATTCTGGGCTCTGGAAAGTACTCCGACTTGATGGCGCATCTATTCGGGTTTTTCACGGGAATTATCTCGGGGTCTTTTTACAGTATTTTTGTGAAGCGTCCAACATCAAAAGGATATCAGGCTTGTTTTCTCATTGCAGCCATAGGTATAATTGCCACAGCCTGGATGAAGGCTTTTTGATTAATAATATCTGCTATGGGGAAATAGGGGGCGATATGAGATATTGTTTTATTTGACACACCGTTAACTTTCAGTCATACTTTTTTACTAAGCTTTTGTATTTTTATCTTATAATAATTTTCCACAGGAGGTATGAAATTGAGAGAAGGAAAATGTCCCAAATGTGGTTCTGATGAAATTTACGCAGGTTTAAATATTGCACCGAAAAGCGGGCCTTTCGCAAGCAATTCTATCCCCATTGGTTTATTTTCGATCGCTGCGCTCGATAATTATGTCTGCGCCCAGTGCGGTTACCTTGAAAGCTATATTGCCAGCGCTGAAAAGCTTAAAGAAATCCCCCACAAATGGCGTCGGATCAAACCACCTTTTTCATCCTAACCCGGAAAAGCCGGAACCAAAAATATTTGCCACAAAGACACTAAGACACAAAGGATATATTTATTATTCTTTCTTCGTGCCTTGGTGCCTGGTGGCAGAATGGAAAAAGTTTTACCACAAAAAGCACAAAATTTACAACTAAGGAACTAAGCCGCAAAAACGGAAGAAATCCCGGACTGGGAAAGGAAAGTGTCATGAAAGTTTCAAAGGGCGCAACCAGAATGACGCAATTTAAAAGATTTGGCGTGATATCAAAGGTCCTGATCAAGCACGGATTAGGAGATATTGTAGAGCGAATTTCCGATCGGGCAACGAAAAAGCTAAAGACACCAAAAAAAGGCAAAGGGTTCGGAGGCGGATTAATTTCGCCAACACGGATTCGTCTGGTTCTGGAGGAATTAGGACCCAGTTTTATAAAACTCGGACAATTAATGAGTACCCGGGCCGACATTTTCCCGCCTGAATACATCGAAGAGTTTAAAAAACTTCAAGACCGGGTACCACCCGTACTATTTGAGGATATCCAACAGATCATCGAGGAAGAGCTGAAGCGCCCCTTGAATGAAATATTTGCAATGATCAACCCTGAATCGATTGCGGCCGCTTCTGTGGCACAAGTTCATTTTGCAAAACTTTTTACCGGTGAAACGGTTGCCGTCAAAGTCATTCGACCCGGCATTAGAAAGAAGATTCGGGAAGATATTGCTTTAATGTACTATTTTTCAAATAAAATCGAAAAATCCTTTGAGATCGGCAGCCTCATAGGCACCACCAACCTTGTCGAAGAATTCGAACGAATGGTTCACAAAGAACTGGACATGTACGTAGAAGCGGGGAGCATCGAAAGGTTCGCCAATAATTTCAAAGATATCGATGAAATTTATATCCCTAAAGTGTATTGGAATTATACCACAAA
This sequence comes from Deltaproteobacteria bacterium, assembly GCA_019309945.1. Classification (GTDB taxonomy): domain Bacteria; phylum Desulfobacterota; class Desulfobacteria; order Desulfobacterales; family JAFDFH01; genus JAFDFH01. The sequence goes on along the minus strand of JAFDFH010000094.1, from coordinate 3,049 downwards.
ATCCGTACTGGTAATGGAACATATCGAAGGTATCAAAATTGATCAGGTCGAGGTCTTAAGCGCCCATGGCATTGATCCCAAAGAAATCGCTATGATCGGATTGCGGGCGTTTTGCCGTCAATTAATGGAAGTCGGCTTTTTTCACGCGGATCCCCATCCGGCCAATACCATCGTCATGTACGACGGTCGCGTCAGCCTGATCGATTTTGGGATTACTGATTATCTGGATGAAGAAACCATGCTCCAACTAGCAAATCTCCTCCTCGGCCTTTCTGAACATGATTACGATATGGTAATGGAAGGATTATTGGAGACCGGGATGATTAATGCGGAAACCATGGACCTCAAAAGCTTTCGGATGGATCTTAAAGATATGTGTGAACCTTTTTTTGGACGCTCCCTGCAAACGATTTCGGTAAAAGATGTTTATGAACAGGCCATTGCGTTGGTGTTCAAATACCATATCAAAGTACCAAGGAATCTCTTGCTGCTCTCCAAAACGTTTATACAAACTGAATCCCTTGGCAAGATTTTAGACAGTGACGCCAGTCTTCTGGAAGTTGCCCGACCCTATGCTGAAAACCTGCTTAAACAAGGCTATGACGCAAGGAAAGTGCTCAAAAACATCGGCAAGGATACCCTATATATGGGCAAATTCATGAAAATGATGCCGAAGCTCTTCTATGATGCGCTAAAGCATTTGGCTAAGGGACGGCCTCAGGTGGAAATCTGGCATACCGGTTTTCAAGAAATTGATGAAAAGATTGCAAAGAGCCTTAACCGACTGACGGTCGGTATGGTTATTTCCGCTTCTGTGATCGCAGCAGCCCTGGTTTTGAATTCCGCCCAAAAAGTAATTGAATTTAAATTAAACCTGCTGGGTTTAAAGACGATTTCCATTACTGCGATCCTGGGTCTGACCGGTTATACGATTGCCACAGTTTTAGGGATTTGGCTTATCTTCGTTATTTTCAAATCAGGAAAACTGTAAATTACCCGCAAACCTTCACCGCAATACATTTTTTTAAAACTTCATTTGCGCTACTCCAATTTCGTGCAACGGTAAAAGCGTTCCCTTCATGTCCTTGATTCGCTGTGCCGTGTCATAGGCCTGAAACGCATTGCTATGGACCCCGGGACAGACCGCCGGACCGGATTTGGGGAAATTGTCATTGTGACAGCACATGCCCGGGATGATGGTCCTACCCTGTGCGGTTTCTACTCGAACAGTCTGGCAGCCCGGCGTGTGGCCGGGGGTATGAAGAAGTTCAATCCCGGGTAGAATATCCATATCACCATCCACGAGAAGCATATCCAGGCCATCGATAAAGTCCGGCTCATAGCGGTAGTCCAGCGGATGAGGGTGAAGACAGCAGTCGATCTCTATGGATTGAATGTAAAATTTGGCCTTCTTAAAGAGCAGGTTGTTCCCACTGTGATCATCATGTAAATGGGTGTTGATGACGACATTGATATCATCCGGTGAAAGACCGGCAGATTCAAGGGCATCTTCCATATATTGTGGAACCAGGCCTGTCTCGGCGGTAAATTCCGGTGGGGTTATAAAGTCGTCCAGGCCCGTGTCCACGAGAACATTTTGCCCCCCGCCCTGAAGAAGAAAGGACCACATGGGCAGCCAGATCCGCTTTCCATAGCCCCGCTGGTAGGTCATGATTCCCTGGTCAACTCTTCTGATACCAACAAGCAGGGGATTAATGGTGTAGGTCATACAAGCTCCTTTTGTTAGTCTAGTGCCCATCCAGAAACTGTCTTTTTGCCCGATCTCGGCGTTATGCTCAAAATTTTATCCTCGGAATATCAACTATATACCTGTGGTAAAATTTTTCGCAGGCCTTGATCTCGAACAAAAATCCTCGTTTCTGGACGGACACTAGTCTATACAGGCGATTAAACCAAAAATAAAGATCCGCCGGATGTATAGATGGGTTATAACTTCAAAATATATGAATAATGTGATTTTGTGTCAAGCCAATTGGAATAGTAACCTATTGTGATCTAAACGTAATTTTCATAAAAATGCTGTTCATTGTTGACAACCGTATCCTTTCAGTGAAGAATATCGATCGATTTTACAGCCAGGAACGATCAGAATCGATTTGCTTACAGAGGAGAAGACTATGGAATGTAAAAATGAACAGAATCTGTCATCATGTAACTGTACGTATGAACCCTGTTCACGCAAGGGGATCTGCTGCGACTGTATCAGTTACCATTTAAGGAGTCGAGAGCTTCCCGCGTGCTGTTTCTCCCAGGATGCCGAGCGGACGTTTGACAGATCTTTTGAGCATTTTGCGCGTCTGGTGACTGAAAAAAAGATTTAATATGTTTTGGGAAAATATTTTATATATGCAAGGCGTCTAAAAAATGGTGGACGCATGCGGGTATTACTGTTATAAGCAGAAAAAACTGCATAGGAGCGAAAAAATGAACTATCAAAAGGAATTACATTTAAAAAGCGGGGAAGAAATTTCTATCCATTTCGATATGTTTACCGGAACCGACGGCTATTCAGACGAGGTCAAGCCAGTTAATGTCGGTAAAATATTTACTGTATATTTTTTTGTCGAGGAAGGCACGACGACTCCCCTTCGTATTAAAATTCAAAAGCAACTTGCTTTTGTAATAGGTGGCGAAAAAAGGAATGAGAAATTTGGAGAAGCAGAGGAAGTCCTGATAACAAGTAGCGACGAAGTTTTCGCCAGAAATATAGAAGCATCACCGATTTTCGATCGCTTGGTAATTTCCTGTGGGGACGGCATGGGTGGAGACGTGGTGCACACGCTTTTAAAAATACTTTAAAAATATCCAAAAAACACAAAGCCTGGCATGGCTTTTAATTGTTAGCAAATCATCTCCGCCGTATGACATGAATCAAGTGCACCCTATTGTTATCTAATTTGATTTAAAAAAATCCCCACGGGGAGCAACGACCCCGAAATATAGGGAAATGAAATGTGTTTGCGTTGTTCCGCACCCAATAGGCGTCACCTGATCAGAGATCGCCAAACCGGTCTTATCGTATGTGAGG
>JAFDFH010000450.1 GCA_019309945.1 Deltaproteobacteria bacterium | reverse complement strand
ATTAGCGGTACGCGGCACGTACTTTGTAGTGGAGCACTGAAAATCGAGTGCACCGATCCGGTCCGAGCCAGACTCCAGCAAGTAGGTCAGTTCATCCAGCTCGGCTGTATCTGTGCCTGCGCCCTTAAGCCCCAACTTTTTGTTGATAATCACACGCCGGCCCCACGCATCGGGCGCGGCATCCCTGATACAGCCGGCCATGGTCAAGCCCTCGGGCAAGGGCAGCACCCCAGCCTTTAGCGGCAATTCGGGTTCGTAAATTGCAATCGTAGGCTTGCTATCACCGATACGATCCAAGTAGCTTTTACCGTAGTTGAACAGGACATTGTCGTTATCAGCTTCAAGCCGTCCGGCCACGACAGGCTCGGTTTCGCCCGGCAGCCATATCCAGACAAAGGCTTCTTTCTCCGTCTTAGAAGTCATCGCGCACCGCTTTGGATTTCTTGCGAATAGACTTTGGCAGGAGCGCCAGCTTTTCCTTGGTTTGACGTAGGTATTTCGTCAGCGTGCTTTCATCGGCATCAAACAGCTTGACGCCAACAATGGTTGCCACTTCGAACACGGCTCCGATTTCACATTTGAGGTTGCCTTTTTCGATGCGTTGCAGCAGTCCTCTAGAAATACCAGCGCGATCGGCCAATTCCTGAGCTGTGAGCTTGCGCTCATTACGCGCTTCGCGGATCAACTCGCCGAGCAAAGCAGCCGCATCGCGGCTATAGCGTGAGTAGGTGCGTGTGATGGACTTTGGCATCATCTCTCCTTTGGTTCTCATATAGACCATATGATGGTTTAATGATCTTTTTGTGAACCAGAGATAATGAATTTTTATTAGCTTGTCAAGAAATGTTTGGTCCACATATAGACCGTATGGTATTCTTGTGGGCTATATGGAGACCATAATTTTAGCAATTTATATCATTTGGGACCAGAGGGTGAATGTGATTGGGTGATGGTAAAATGCTATTACCGGATTTTTAGCAACTTTGAATACACGTTATAGAAAGCTATCTGATAATTTTAAGGGCGAACGCAAACATCTGCGGCTCGTCCGCAGAATGTTTTTGTTGTGACATGATCTCTTTTAGAATGATATTTTGAAGTACGGCCCCTATTTTCCTTAAAAAGGCCTCTAGTTGGGTGCCTATTGTTTTCGAACCCATTCAAATCGTTTTTTCAAATCATTACAACTTTGCATGGGTAAGAATTTGTCATGTTGAAGTCGGCCTACCACAATCCCTGGCGCAATGCCGAGCTGGGCTGCAAATGCCTTAATCTTTGATTTTGCATAGGGAGGGTTTTCGACCAGCCGGTTATATTCTGATCGCGGTATCAACCAATCTGCTGCAAACCGGTTTGCGACATCTTCTTTGTCTGCGGCCATTTCCAGGGATGTGCCTTCGATGAATATCTCCTTTTTCCCGTGCTTGAGTATATGCCCGGCTTCATGGAAAAAGGAAAACCACAAATGATCGTCTGATTTGTATCTCAGGCTTAATTGAATCAATGCCTTGTTGGGTGTCAGCCAGCGGGTTGCTCCGCTCACCCTGGTTTTTGGCAGTTCCGGTACAAAAACAACCGCCACCCCGCATGCCGCACACAATTGCTTGAGTTCGTGCTGGAATACTGTCGGGGGTTCGATGGATAAGTGTCGAATGGTATTGAGCGTCTCCTGAAATCGCTTTTCATTATATTTTTCGCACGGCAACCCCTTGGCATCGACTTCACCCTTTCGCAGCCAGGCAATGAGTGCGGTATTGTCCACTTCAAACGCCTCTGACTTTCTAAATGCTACCTGACTGCAGAGCTTCTCCGTCACCTCCGGCCATCTTTCAGAGGATGCAATGCCGAAAAATCTTAAGACTTCCTGAAGCTGAGACACTTTTTCTCTACATTTTTCGATCCATCCCCATTTGGCCATGGCATTGATGGGGAAGTCACCAAGCCATTCTACCTGCTCCTGCAAACGGTCCCGTTCTTCCAGACGGGCCAGGGTTTCACGATACTGACGCTCCCGGTTGTTCCAGAAAGTGGCCGGGACATCCAGAACACGTTCCAGTTCAATGGCCATTTTGGGCGTAATCGGGGCCTTGCCCTTGATGATCTCATTGATCATCTTTCTGGAACGGCCTGTCCGTTCAGCCAGATCCGCTTGTGTCATTCCAAGTGCTTCAAGGGTTTCCAGCATGGTCTCGCCCGGTGGAGAGATACTGTCCGGCATGTATTGATTCTGAATTGATTTACCCATGAGTGTCCTCCACCCTCTGGATTACTATGGCAGTGACCATCGCCCAGTCCAGGCCACCAGAGGTCTTTTTTGGTATCGGTTCATGCGCCGGGCTAAAAAGAAGTCGATAGGGGTGTTCCAAATCCACAGAAAGTGTTCCCGCAAGGTTGCCTTTGAGTTAATGGCACCGGGCCTGTGGGAGATATCCGATTTCTTGGAGCGAAGCTGCAGCCCGAAGTTCATCAAGCCTGCGTCGGATTAAGGCAGCCCTTCGGGAACCATATTTCTTGTCCAGCAGCTTCCTGCTGTTGCATTGTTTTTCCAACTTGGTTGTCTTAAATAGAATATCCATTTATTGACAGAATGTAAAGCTTTATTAACGTAATAGGTAAACACAATTATGATATCAAAAGGTAGAGTTATCTTATTGATATGATTTTACACGGCTTTTATGGCTCTTGACCCGCCTATCTTTTTAGGCTTCTTGGGAGTATCCGTCTTCTTTTTCGATTTTACGGTTGCCTGTTTTTCCCTTTCAGCTAGGATC
>JAFDFH010000449.1 GCA_019309945.1 Deltaproteobacteria bacterium | reverse complement strand
TGCTGTGCCGGGTGTATCGACCCCTTTAAGAAAGAACCGGCAAAACATATTAAGAAACTTGAAGGCGAAGGAGTCGAACTGGCAAAGGTTCCTGTCGCAAAAGAGAAGCAGCAGAAACAGCCTAAAGATGATCATGATCACACTGGACATAATCATTAAAAGACAGGACTATTTTTGCTCTTTCTTTTTTTTGAAGTTGACAACTTAGCCATTTTTCTGCTAATACTTCCTATGTGTATTTTTAATTTGTAAAATATCGTCAAGGCCAAACCCTGAGCAATTAGGGGACGGACGAGAAATCGGTGAGCGTGACGCCAAACGATCTCATCTGTTAACCTCTACGACCGAAGACGGATTTTCGCCGCCACAGTCCGGTGCAAGTCATTTTCCAGCAAGGAGAAACAGATATGGGTGAAAAGGGGAAAAAAGATAAAGGCAAAAGGGAACAACAGAAAAAGGGCCAGCTTAATCTAAAGGAAAAACGAAAATTTAAAAAAGAAAAGAAGAAACACATGCCCAGTGCTGACCGGTGACCTTAAAGCAAGCACGGAAGTTGTGTACCAGTTACTAGAAGAAGACAATTTAAACCGTCGCAAACGGCGGCCTAACAAAGCGTTGCAGTTGACGTGGGCTCGCTCTCGCGTGCTGCGGACGTCGATTGTGCTCCGATAACGGTTTTTGGTTGTTCCAGCGTGGTTGGTGGTGGTTCTCCCGCGCAACTGAACTTGGACGTTACTCCTCCTAGATCTTGTGCCGCCGATTTATCACTAAAAGTTTACACTACTACCGAGGCTGTCGAAAAACCCCTTTCCTCAAATAATTTTCTACCTATTCCAGGTTTTTCCATCATTATCATACCAGCCTATGATATACTGGAGCCATAGTAGCACATATGACATTTGAGAAGGAGAGGAAAATCTATGGCAAAGTACAAATCGTACAACGGGAGGCTGACACACTATGACCGAAACGCAAAAGCCAAAAAAAATTGCCGGCATTGAAATACCTCCTGACCTGACAAGGGGCAATTTCTTTTTTCTGTATTTAAACACGCTGCTCATCGGCATGCTGGTGATAATACCGAACATCATTCAGCCGGCGTTTTTAAAAGATGTGATTCAGGTTTCAGATGATGTGTTCGGGTTTACCAATGGTTTTTTGCAGAACATCAGCCAGGTTGCCACACTGGCCCTTGTTGGCATTGTGGGGGTGCTTTCGGATCGGTTCGGGCGGAAGATTCTGGCGATCATCGGCTTTTCCATGCTGGTGGTTTTCTATTACCTTCTTGGCATGTCACGCGATATTGCGGCTACTCTGCACATCCCGGAAGGCCTGGCAGCAGACATCTGTGCCTTTATCAGCTTTGCGCCTTCCCGATCGGCTGATTTCGCCGATTTCGCACCCGGTTTGCTCGTTGCCTACGGCATACGGCTGATTGTCGGCATAGGTATGATATTGTGTTATCCGCAGTTTATTACTATGGTTTCGGACTATACCTATCAAAAAGACCGGGGCAAGGGAATGGCGTATAACGGGATTATGATGGGGCTTGCAAGCATAATCATTTTTGCTTTCATAGCGCCGCTGGGCGAAGTTATAGGCTTAAGCGGCCTTTTTGCCCTGACCTCGGCAATGGCTTTTACAGGAGTAGTGTTTGCCTGGTCCTTTCTCAAGGAGCGGCGGACGGTAAGCAAAGGCGAGGATAAAAAAAGTGTCCTGGATATTATGAAATTGGTCGTAAAAAGTCCCTCCCTGAAGGCCACGTACCTGTGTTCGCTGATCGGACGCCCTGATATGAGCATCACCTCACTGTTTGTTATTGTCTGGGCGGTACAGGCCGGAGCGCAGCTTCAGATGTCGTCCGCAACCGCAACCCAGGCCGGCGCCAAGCCCATGATAGTCATGAGTATGGCGGCTTTTTTTGCCTTTCCCTTAGTGGGGATGATGCTTGACCGCTGGGGGCGCATTCAAACCGTTATCCTGACGTTTTTGATGGGAGGAGTCGGGCTTGTGTTGCTCGGGGTATCATCAAGTCCCTTTTCGATCCTGACGCTGGGAGCAGTTGTGCTGATTGGGACGGGATTTGCCGGTGCAGTTACCGGCACGAACACCCTTGCAACCGACGCTTCCCCGAAGCATCTCGTGGGGTCCGTGCTGGGGGGGCTCAATACGATGCAGCCGATTGGCGTAATATTTTTTCAGCAGCTGGGTGGATATCTGCTTGATGTTTTGGGGCCGGGCTGGATTTTCGGCATCAAGGGCGTCGCAAACATTGTGCTTGCCGCGTGGCTGCTGTTTGTGAGGAAGAGCATTGTCATGGAGGAGCGACACTTCAAAAAATGAATCAAGGTAGAAGAACGGCCCGTTGCCCGACCGCCCCCTCACGGATCCCGACGTGCGGTTTGATTGCCTTTTGCTAACGGTTCCGCATTTAAGACCTACCCTGCAGGATGGGGGACATCCTAACTTATTACCTGAATTGACAACCGTCTACAAATCGTGTAGATATGAAAACATGCCGAGACAAAAGCGACTTGAAATACCAGGAGTAATATATCATGTGATCGTCCGTGGGATAGAGCGGGGCGAAATATTCAATGAAAGAGCAGGATGACCTCATTCCCTGCATCATTGAAGAGGATGGCAGCTCATTAGAAAAGCGGAAGGCTTGGGCGACATTGATACAAAAAAATCTATGAAGTTGCCCCGCTCACCTGCCCCAAGTGTCAGTCTTCCATGAAAATTATTGCTTTCATAGAACAGGCAGGAAT
>JAFDFH010000093.1 GCA_019309945.1 Deltaproteobacteria bacterium | reverse complement strand
TTTTTTCAAAGCGGGCAACTGTTTGAAGCCGTTTAGGGCGGCTTACAGTGCCCCGAACAGCATAAATTGTTGATTGTAGCCTGTTTGTGTTAAGCGACACACTCATTTTAGATCACATGCGCGGGGCACTGTTAGGCGCCCTTAACGGCAAGTTTTGGCCGTATTGAAAAAAATTACCGGATGGCGTAGCGGGCCTACCGGAACATATTGAGAAGTCACTGAGGATCATGGAGTTTTTGTACCAATGAGATATGGTTTGAAAATAGCATCAGATTCACTGTGAAAGCAGGATGTTAACCCGATCTTAAACCAGCGACAAGACATCCGGAATGCGCTCGACTACATGGCGCGGGCTCGGGTCTTCGATCGGGGGTTTGCGGTCTTCGCGGTGCCAGAGGAGAACTGAAAAAAGGCCCGCCCGATTTGCACCGGCTACATCCTGGGGAATTGAATCACCGACAAAAAGCGCTTCTTCAGGCCTGCAACCAGCGCGCCGAATAGCCTCGTTGAATATGCCTGCATCCGGTTTACACGATCTTGCAGACTCGCTTGAAAGAAGAGAATCAAAATATGATTCAATCTTTGTGATTTTGACCATGTGCGCAAGTTGGTCCTCATCGATATTGCTTACAACGCCAAGGTAGAGTTTCCTCTTTTTTAATTCCGTCAAGGTTTCGAACACCCCTTCACGTAAACTAAGGTCGCGGGCATGCCGTTGCCATATAAGATCACGATACCGCTCAAAGTATTCGGGCCGGAGTTGTGCGCCAAATTCTTCCAGCATTCCAATCAAAGCGTCCCGGAAAAAATCGCTGTGCATATAGAATCGCCGGGTTAAATACTTTCGGAAGACCCGGCGCAGGGCATTTCGATACGTACGATGAACATCAGAAGGTTCGCCATCAATTCCAGACCAGCCCAGCAGATCCACAAGACTTTCACGTTCCGCGGCTTCCAGTGTTTTATAGTCATAAAGGGTCCCGCCGAAATCGAAAAGGACTGCTTTTATCGATGGCATGTACGCTTCTCCCGGATTCCAATAAGAACTGTGAGAAAAAAAATAAAAAATTTTAGATTGAACCTTGAATCGCTACTAACTTTTTTTAATTTTAGCATAATTATTAAGTCAAAACAATAAAACCAAACATTTTTCATAAATTAGCAATCGTCACTTTTTGTGGTTTCGGTTTGCTCGATTCAGGTTCGCTTGTCGTAAAATAATTGAGGGACCGGCGAGGTTTTGTGAAAAAAAGAAAATAATCTTTACGGTTTTGGATTTCGATTTTTTGTTGTATAGAAAATGTGTAACTTCTCAAAAACTTATGGTTAAACGGTAAACCTACCAGCGGAGTCATTCGGTAATTTTTTTCAAAACGGGCAACTGTTTGAAGCCGTTTAGGGCGGCTTACAGTGACCCGAACAGCATAAATTGTTGATTGCAGCCTGTTTGTGCTAAACAACACCCTCATTTTAGATCACGTGCGCGGGTCACTGTTAGGCGCCCTTAACGGCAAGTTTTGGTCGTATTGAAAAAAATTAGCGGATGGCGTAGCGGGCCTACCGGAACATACTGAGAAGTTACGAAAATATTGGTTTTGTGAAAAAATCAAACGAAAGGAAAACGAATGCAAATCATTCAAGACAGTCCGCTGTATCCGATCATGCACCCTGATCGAGTGGCCGTGATTGGAGCTTCGAACCGAATGGAAAACATGGGAACTGCAATTTTAAACAATATACTCTCTTTCGATTTCAAAGGAGAGATATTCCCCGTGCATCCAACATTGGAACAGGTTCTTGGCCTTCAGGCATATTTGAATGTTTCAGAAATTCCCGTTGTTCCGGATCTGGCGATTATTGTGGTGCCGACTCGAATCGTTCTCCAAGTGTTCCGGGAGTGTGGTCAAAAAGGCATTCGACACGCCATCATTATATCCGGAGGATTCAGGGAAGCGGGTGAAGACGGAAAACATCGGGAACAGGAATTGTTGAGAATTGCGCAAGAATATGGGATTCGCTTTATCGGACCCAATTGCATCGGGGTGGTAAACCCGAACCATCGATTCAACACCACTATGTTTCATTACAATGCCTCAATGGAGGGCTTTATCGGAATGGTTTCCCAGAGCGGCAGCTTTATTACCCAGATGTTCATGCATCTGGAAAAGTTCGGTCTTGGATTTAGCCAAGGATTCAGTGTGGGCAATCAGACCGATATGGACATCGTAAGTTGCCTTGAATATTTGGGTGTTTGCGAGCGGACCAGAGTTATCGGCCTTTACATTGAAGGGCTTACCCGTCCAGACCAATTCATCCGTAGCGCCCGTGAGGTATCCAAAAAGAAACCTATTGTCGCCATGTATGTGGGTGGTACTGAAGCAGGGAGCCGTGCCGGAGGGTCTCATACGGGCGCACTGTCTGGTTCGGATGCCATCTATCAGGGTGTTTTTCGGCAATGTGGGATTGTTCGTGCCGATTCAATAGAGGAACTGTTTGATTTTTGCTGGGCATTGGGCACCCAACCGCTGATGAACGGCAACCGTGTCGCCGTATTTACCCACTCCGGCGGACCTGGAGCCACAGCCGCGGACGCCGCCGACCGGGCAGGTCTTAAATTACCGCCCTTATCCGCTAAAACCAAAGAAAAGCTACGCGACCTGGTCCCCCAGACCGGGTCATTAAACAATCCAATCGACCTGACATTTACACGAAATTTCTATGACATGATGATAAATATTCCCCGTGTACTTCTTGAAGATAATGGTTTGGACGGTATATTGGCCTATTTTCTTATTTTTGTAGATAATTTTAAACGGCTTTTGGGAAAAGTGGATTCCCCTTTAATTCCCATTGAAGAATATGAAGAATATGTGATTGAGCTTTGTGTCCATTTTGCAAAACTCGTTAAATCGCGTAACAAACCTCTATTGGGTTCTTCTTTCCAGGCAAGAAGTGAACCATTTATCAAGAAACTGGAGGACCTTGGGATCCCTATCCTGCCCAGTCCGGAAAGATCGGCGCGGGCTATGGGGGCCTTATACGACTATTCGATGATGAGAAAAGCGCTTACTGACTGACAGGCCGACGCTTGGGTTTGAAAATACCAGCAGGTTTAGCCCTCTTGGAGTAGTTAAAGCCTTCAGCCTCTCGAGTGTCGCCGTATTGGGCGACAAGTTCATCCAGCCAACCGACTTCAAGAGCCCGGGTAGGACAAGCCTCAACACACACCGGCAGTTTTTTTTGCTTCCATCTGTCCAGGCAGAAATTGCACTTACTCATCTTGGCGCCTTTTTCGATCCCAAACTGGGGTGCATCATAGGGACAGGCCTTCAGGCATTTGACATCACATTCTTCATTGCCCAGGCAGACCTCCCCGTCGACAATAACAATACCGTCTTCCTCCCTTTTGACAATGGCATCGACAGGGCACGCTTGTGCACAAAGCGGTTCAAGGCAATGGTAACACGGGAAGGTCGTATAACTCACAAAAACATTGGGGAATTTTCCCTTTTCGATATAAAGAACCCGCATCCAATTGATGGGCCCTGCGGGAATATCATGCCAGTCTTTGCAGGCCACCTGACAGGCACCGCATCCCGTACACCGGGTCTGATTAAAAAAGAAAGCGATTTGCATCTTCTATATCCTCCATTGGTATGAAAAATTAGGCGCTTAACGGCGCGCTAGCGACAATTTGTTGTCGATGTGTAACTTCTCAAAAACTTATGGTTAAACTTACCAGCGGAGTCATCCGGTAGTTTTTTTCAAAGCGGACAACTGTTTGAAGCCGTTTAGGGCGGCTTACAGTGCCCCGAACAACATAAATTGTTGATTGCAGCCTGTTTGTGCTAAGTGACATACTCATTTTAGATCACATGCGCGGGGCACTGTTAGGCGCCCTTAACGGCAAGTTTTGGCCGTATTGAAAAAAACTACCGGATGGCGTAGCGAACTAATTTACGAATCAGGACACCGATCGACCTGAACCAGGCATGTGTTCATCACTGAGGCCCCACCTCCTGAATAGGCATCATTGGTCAGGACATTTGCGCATCCGCCACGGTCAATCCCTTCATCATCCGGATCGTACCAGGCACCTTCAAAAATACAAATAACGCCCGGTATGATCCGCTCCGTCACCCTGGCCGTAATCACCAATCTTCCCCGGTCATTGAAAACATAAACCTTGTCACCCGTCTGAATACGCCTTGATTCGGCATCAACGGGATTGATCCAGGCCTGATGGGGTTCGATTTCCCGGAGCCAATCGACTTTATACATTTCTGAATGTACCCGGTTTTTGGGGTGCGGTGTCAGGAGCTGAAGCGGGTACGTTTCGATGAGGGGGTCGTTTCGATCCTCACGGGTACTCATGTATTTGGGGATCGGGGGACACAGGGGATCGTTCAAATCCGCTATGCGCTGGGAAAAGATCTCAATTTTCCCGGACGGAGTTGGAAACGGATGGTGCTCGGGGTCTTCAATCTGCGCCTTGAAAGCCACAATCGGTTCCGGAAGGTTGACCCGGTGGATACCTTCCTGTCTGAATTTTTCATAATCCTTAATGTGCTCCGCGTTTTCAGGATGTTTCTCGACGAACTGCCTGAGCCACTCCTCTTCCGAGTATGGGTTAAAGTCTTCGATACCCAACTTTTGGGCCAGTTCGCAAACGATTTCGAAGTCCGATTTACATTCGCCGAATGCTTCGATGGCCTGATTCATAGCGGTGTAATAAGGTCCGGACGGCCAGGGTCGCGTCAGATCGTTTCGCTCCGCCACACTGGTTACCGGCAGCAATAAATCGGCGAATTTGGCCGTTGGAGTCATGAACAACTCGGAGACAATCAGGAAATCGAGTTTTTTCAAAGCCCGAGCACTTTTATTGCTGTTGCCGAGCTGATTCAGCCAGTTATTACCGAAAAACCATGCCAGCCTGATGTCCGCCGGGTATCCACCGTCCTTGCCCGTAAGAATGGCGTCAAAAATCTTGTTGATGTGTATCCGCCGTACAAGTCGAAGTTTTAAGTCGAGGGAGCCACGCAATGACGGGCCTCCTTTTTCAACTGGATTTTTTAGCCCGGGTACCGAAGGGGCAAAGAACATGTGACCGATGGGAATCCCCATCAAGCCACCCCCGGCACTGCCACCGGGACGGCCCACATTTCCGGTCATGGCACACAGGGTCATGGCACACCGATTAAACTGTTCACCCATGGCACTTCGCGCCGGGCCTTGGCAGTCCATCAGGGCCGCAGGTTTGGTTCCGGCATATTCCCGGGCCAGTCCTTCGATTGTCATCGCTTCTACACCGGTGATTTGTTCCGCCCAGGCGGATGTTTTTTCGACACCGTCCTCGATTCCCATCACATAGTCACCGAATTTTTCGAATCCAACGGTATAGGTATCCAGAAACACCTGATCTATAAGATGCTCTTTTATCATAACATTGGCCATGCCAGCCATCAGGGCCGTATCCGTACCAGGTCGAATCGGAATCCACTGGTCTGCCAAAATCGCAGCAGAATCGGTATATCTTGGGTCCACGCAAATAATCCGCGCCCCTGCTTCTCTGGCCTTTATAAGATGAAACATAGTATTTGTTCCGGAAATCATCCGGGCCGGATCCCATCCCCACAAGATGATGAGTTTGGAGTTTAAAAAATCGTCCCGGCTGTGGCCGACCATGACCGACCCGTAATGGGTCAGAGAAGCCCAGACGGAACCTTCCGAGGAGATGTTTCCGTAGTAAGTTGTAAACCCACCCAACATTGCCAGCAGCCTGGCGGCGGCGATGCTGCCATTGTGGAGTTGTCCGGTGTATCCGAAATGATTACCTAAAAAAATACTGGCATTCCCATAGGTCTCCTTTGTGAACGTCAACTTTTCAACCATGGTTGCCAGCGCCTCATCCCAGGAGATCCTTTCAAATTTGCCCTCGCCTTTTGGGCCGACACGCTTTAGCGGATATTTCAGGCGATCAGGGTGATAAACAAGCTGGCGCAAAGCCCGGCATCGTAAGCAGGCCCTTAGCTGCTCAGGCTCTTGGGCGTCATCGCCCTCGACCCTCAGGATCGCATTGTCCTTAACATGCAGTCTGAGCGGGCATCGTCCCCCGCAATCAAAGCCCGCTGTCGTCCTGACGATTTTTATTCCGTCATCAAAATCGTTCCTGTTTTCAATACTCATCATGCCCTCCTAACAGGGTTATGCCCTTTTACAGCCGCTTAAGGAAGTTCGGTATATAAACGTCCCTTTCTGATCATATCGATTTCATTTTCGATGAACTGGATTATTCCAGTAAAACTGCGCCCCTCCACCCGCTCCAAGGCCTGAAAAAAGGCAATTTCCGCCTCCCTTGCTTTTATCTCTGCCGCCTTAGTATATGGTCGTCCTTTATGCTGATCAATTATATGGGTAGAATAAAAAACAAAAAAATCAGCCACGTTGTATTCGGTGTATCTGTCAGCAAAATTGCTGAACGCTATCGTGTTCGTTCCTGGCACACTTTTCACGGGTCCCAATACAAAAAGATCCTCTGATTGCCTTATCGCCTTAACATTATTTATGACCAGGCGGAAGAATTCAGGGGTCTTTGCTTTCATCAAATCGAGTGCTTTCTGGATTAAAGATTGATTTTCTTTATCCGCAAGAACTTTTATCCCATAATAGAATTCTTTTCTCAGCCCCAGCTTTTCTACCAACTCCTCATCAGAACCCTCTTGCCGAGTAATTTCGATCTCCTTTGTATCTTCACCCCCAGGCTCAATAACCCTCAAGATGATAAGAAAACCAATAAAACTACAGGCCAATCCGAAAATGATATAATATCTTTTCATTCAGGTCGAACCTATAAAAAATTATACCCAGCGTTAACAAGCGCATTTTTAGCGCTTTCAACATTTTCAGATTTTACGAGAATGTAATCCGTATTGTATGTAGAAATTGCGAAAATACTGATTTGGGCTTGTGCAAGCGCATTCGATATCTTTGCCAGTATTCCTGTGAGGCTGGAGTCCAAAGGGCCTGATACTTTCAAACAACTCCAACCAGAGTCTTTCTTCGAGCCTTCAATAGCAATGGACGCCGGGCAAACAATTGAAAGTTCTTCGTCCGTCTTTGTTATTGCGTAAAACCCAGCCTCAAGAACATTTAATGGTATCGGAGAACTATGCCCCAGTCGGTGAATAGTGTAAGTGTCATTTAGGACTGTAAGTGTCAATCCAGACATGCGACGGCTCCCCAATAAACTTGCTGATGTAACGCCGAGGGTCTCGTAAAGTCCACCAGGGTAGGACTCAAGTCGCCGGCGCAGATATTTCATTTTTCCAAAAGGACAACCCGGCTTCGAGCTACTTGAGGACTGTCGATTACTTTGAAACCATTTTGCGCAGCAGCAGAAATGGTTATCTCAAAATCCTTTTTCGATACATGTCCCTTTGGTTCTGCTATCAAAAGTCTTCCAGTCGGTTTTATCGTTTCATATATCTCGGAAAAAAAACCAGAAGCATCAGGAACTTCGTGTACAACAGCAAATGCAAAAGCAAAGTCGATTTCTTCTTTAAAATCATCCAGACCAAGAGAATTGTTATGACATAGGCGTGTTTCAATTTTATTGGACAACCCTGCTTTTTTTGCGCGTTTTGCGAGTGCTTCGATCATCTTCGCCTGCACATCCACACATACAACCTTCCCGTTCGAACCGACCATCTGTGCAAGGGGTAAACTGAAGAATCCCATTGCACAGCCAATATCCAGAGCTTTCATACCTTCTTCTACATATGGGCTAAGTATCTTTTTAGGATTCTGGAGTAATTTTCTCAGGGGACTGGCAAGAAGATAACCGACCCATACAGGACAAACGTGTTCAGCCACCAATTTTTCCTTTAATCATTTGTTGAACTTTTACTTTTTATTTAAGCATTATGGTCACATATGATCGAGAATTTAATATTTTGTTATTCACCTTTAAAAACAGGCGCTCTCTTTTCCATTCGCGCGGTTAGTGCTTCAAAGAAATCATTTGACGCAAAGGTTTTATTTAAAGCGGCATTTTCCAGATCAAGGGCGCGTGTTACGGT
>JAFDFH010000448.1 GCA_019309945.1 Deltaproteobacteria bacterium | reverse complement strand
AACCTCGGGTACGCCTATGCCGACGTTCCCGTCCGCGAGCAATCCGGAGAGATCCGAGGTAACATTTGCCTGACCGCATCGGTTCGCAGCGGCCCGCTGGTCAGCATCGCCGCGGTCAGGGTACAAGGCAACGCCGATACCAGAGAAGCATTTATTTTGAAACGTTTGCGTCTCAAACCCGGCGACCGTTACAGTGTCTCGAAAAAACGCGAAAGCTTTAGAGCACTTTACAAAACCGGGCTGTTTGCCAAGGTCGATCTGAGTTTGGAGCTGCAAGATGACGGTACCTCAACGGTGTTGGTGGTTGAGGTTGTCGAGACACCGTCGCTGGAATTCTATCTGGAGCCGGGATGGGGTTCCTATGAACGGCTGCGGCTGAAAGCAGGTCTGCGCGAACGGAGTCTATTTGGAACCGGGATCATTCTAAATCCGGAAACGATCGTGTCGACCAAGGCACACAATATCACCGTGCGGTTGACCGACCCCTGGTTTTTAAATACCAGCGTGACAGCGGATGTTCCCGTTTATTATAGTTATCGTCAAGAGCCCTCCTTTACCCGTGAGGATCTTGGATTTAGTGTATTCTTTTCCAAAGATCTGAGTGAACGCTGGAGAACCTCGGCCGGGTATAACCTGCGCACCACCGATATTTCTGATTTGGATCCGGAAGCCGAAGCTGAATCGCTCAAATCCGATTATAATCTGGGCAGCCTCGGGGCCCAGGTAACCTATGATACCCGTGATGATCTCTTTTTCCCCTTTCAAGGACAACGGTTTTTTTTCGCGGTTGATTATGCCGATAAATTTCTGGGAGGTGACATTGCCTTAACCCGTCTTACCGGTGGCGCCCGGTTCTTTTTTCACCTGTTGCCGGGGACCGTATTGGGCTTCCGCTACACAAGCGGCTTTCTCATACCGGGACCGGAAGAAGTCGGGCTGCCGATAGCGGAACGGTTTTTCAATGGTGGCGGCAACACGGTCAGAAGTTTTGAGGAATCAGAACTCGGGCCGAAAGACGCGTCCGGAGATCCGGTGGGTGGGTATGGTTATAACGTGTTCAACATCGAACTTCGGCAACGTATCTACGGCAAATTTATCGGCACCCTGTTTTTTGATGTCGGCAATGTCTCGCCCAATCAAAGCCGATCTGAGCAGGGACGGCCCCCGTACGAAAGCCGCTCGGATCTGTTGTCCGACACCTTAGCTGATTTCTTCAGCGATTTTCGTCCCGGCGTGGGCTTGGGCCTACAATACTTATTGCCGATCGGCCCTTTACGGGCCGACTTTGCATTCAACCCGAACCCTGACGAAGAAAGGGGTGAAGACGTATTCGTATTTCACTTCAGCGTAGGAACGGCATTTTGAAAAAAATTTTACCTTGACAAGGCTTTGATTGGATCGTTGCTTGTGTTACACGTACATCATACTGAAAAAAATTGATTTTTTTGAATCACTTTGTCCCGATCTGACAATAACATATCGTATGTTTGACAAAATTGCCGGATGGCGCAGCGGGCCTACTGGAACATATTGAGAAGTTACGATTTTTTTCGTTTTTCTTTTATCCTGGCGATTTCATAGGGGGAAAATATGCGTGGCGATCAATTATCAAGACAATGGCGAATCCTCAGACAAATCGAGGCCAGTAAAAGCGGCCGGACGGCCGCCGAAATCGCAGACCTCGTTGGTGTCTCCCTTCGAACAGCCTACCGAGACCTGGATGACCTTCAGCTCGCCGGATTTCCACTTTATGCTGAAAAGAGGAAAAACAGTAATCTCTGGAAATTTGTGGACACATACCGGTTTAAAGTCCCCCCGCCCTTCACGTTTACCGAATTGATGTCTCTGCACCTGGGCCGGGATCTATTCCGGGTATTAAAAGGTACGGTCTTTGCCGAATCTCTGGAGTCTATCTTCAAAAAGGTTCGATCCACTTTGCCGCCCCCGACATTAGAATATTTGGATCGTATTCAGTCCACCTTTCATATGGGCATAAAACCATACAAAGATTACAAAAGATTCAGGGAAATCATCAATCGGGTAAATCAGGCCGCAATGGAATGCCGCTGTATCGAAATGATATACAAGCCCTTAAGACGGAAAAAAGAAACCCTGCGCACCATCGATCCTTACAAAATATGGTTCTATGAGGGTACTATCTATATCATTGGTTTCTGCCACTTACGCCAAGAGATCCGAACGTTTGTTGTTGACCGAATTAAATTGTTGCGTCTCACGGACGAAAAATTCAAGCGACCCCAAGACCTTGACATCGATGAATATACCCGCCACAGCTTCAGGGTGATGCAGGATGAACTTTACACGGTGAAAGTTCGTATTGCACCGGCCTGGGCAAAATACGTCGGAGAAAAAATATGGCACGAAAGCCAGATAGCATGTAAAATGCCGGATAAATCACTTGAACTGAGCTTTCGCGTGGCAGGCCTGGAAGAAATGAAGCAATGGGTCATGGGGTTAGGACCCGAGGCTTACGTTATTGAGCCTGAAAGGCTTAAAGAAATGGTAAAGGCCGGTTTAAGAAAGGCCCTAATTCAATACGAGGGATTAAGATTGGCGAAGCGGAGATCCGACACCCAGGGGGACCGGTCGCATTTAGCCTGACGCCGGAATTGGGAAAAAAGGGGGCGTTTTTTCAAAGGTCTCAAGGAGGAATCCAATGCAGATGACTTTTTACGGTGCGGCGCGGGAAGTGACCGGATCGATGCATCTTTTAACGACGGACAGTGACCACATCCTGCTAGATTGTGGTCTTTTTCAGGGACGG
>JAFDFH010000092.1 GCA_019309945.1 Deltaproteobacteria bacterium | reverse complement strand
CCTTTGCCGACCTGATAGGTGCGGCTGAACTCCGACCAGAAAGCCCGGTCCTTTTGTTTCCAATCCGGTCCGAAGCGCTCATTAAAATAATCCCCCAGCATTTCAAACAACACCTTCCAAGGAGGGTCTCCGCGCTCATGAGCGCCCAGCAGACTGTTTAAGAGTTCATCCAATTCCGCAAGCTTTTCTTTTGGAAGATAAGCGATTGCCCCTTTTCGAATGGACGTCATCAATGTTTCAGGATTGACGGCGTGGGCCGTCAGCATCACTGTCGGAATGCCGCGTGCCACCGCCTCCTCCAGCAATTTTATTCCGTTAACACCCATAATATCCAGAATCGTCAGGTCATACTGGTTTACTCTAATTTTTTGCGAAGCGGTTTCATAATCACGCGCCAGGTCGACATGAGCGTCCTCCAGGATATCTTCTATGGTTTCCAGAATATCCTCCTCATCGTCAACAGCCAGAACAGACTTTCCCTTGAGGTAAGATTCAGTTTCTGCCATCTCAGTTCCCCCATTTAGTCCTATAGCGACAGTCAAGCTTGTCGGTATCCATTTTTTTGAGTGAAATCGGTAATGTCAGCCGGAAGGTGGCCCCTATCCCTTTTTCACTTTTTACTTCGATATCACCACCAATGCTCCGGGCCGATATCAGAGCACCTGCCAAACCGATACCGTGGCCTTTACGGCCTAAAGTTGTAAGGTTATTTATCTGGGTGTAACGTTCAAAAATCATCTGATGGTGTTCGGGTCCAATGCCGGGTCCGTCATCAATAACTTCCACAAAAATGTGGTCCTTTTCAGCCCCCATTCTTATCTCAATTCGATCCTGCCGGTGATAGAGTGCATTCTTGATGAGGTTTCCCACGATCTGGCGAAATTTCAGTTCATCCTGAAGCATCTCTATATTAGACAATTGGGGCGCTATTTTCAGCAAAATACCATAGTCTGAAAGATATTCAACGGCCTGATGTTCGCCCCTGTATTCGATGACCCTTTCAGATATGTTGCCGCTAAAAGTTTCCAGTGCGTCTATCAATGCGTCGTAAGTCGCTTTTGCAGGAGAAAAAAGGCAGCATGTGAAACATCCGGATTCGGAACGTCCGATCTCCAATAAATCATTCAGCATGCCCTGAGTTTTGCGCGCACTTCTTAATATACGCTTCAATGTCTTCTCCTGACGAGAAGATAAGTGGCCATACTTTTCTTTTTTTTCCAGCAGCCTCCTTGCACCGGTTTCTATTATCGAAACCGGATCCTTCATTTCATGAATCAGGAATTCGATCTGAATTTCTCGGAAAAAGCTGCTCTGTAATTCTGACGGCATCTGTTTTTCCAGATGATGCTTGTCTTGCTTGTTCATAACTCTAATTCCCAAAAATAAACGTTCTCAAATCACTCTTTTTCATGGTTGCGCTCTCGAAGAAACCCGATCTGTCATGGGAAACTGTACAATCACGGTGGTTCCTCCCGAATGAAGGCAATCTTCAACGCTCTGGCAATGTTCGCACGCGTAAATATTACCCGGGCACAGATCTTCATCTTGAGGTATAAAACGGCAGCGTTTGGAGATCATTCTAATTTTGAATCGATATCGTTCGGAAAAAATTTTCATCCGGAGCAAATCAAAACCTTTGCCCCCTGCGCCAAAGTCATAGGGTCTTCGCGAGGTATACTGCATGGTTTCATGGGTGCTAAAGTTACTCTCGAAGATAAGGCGCTGATTATCTTCCGTAACGCCGACGCCGAAATCTTTGATTTCTAATTCAGGTCCGTTTTTCCCCTTTCGAACCGTCACTTCGATATATCCCCTGTCGGGCGTGTTTTCCACGGCGTTGCGAACAAGGCCTTCAACGATTTTGTGTAAAACATCCTGGGGAATCCAAATGGGAGCAACGGAATCAATCCGAGTTTCCAATCGACATTGTCGGTGGGCAAATCGTCGTCGAAGAACTTCGATATCCTCCTCAACAAAACGATCCAGCTGAATCTCCTGAGGTAAAGAATCTCTTGGGCCAAAGAGTTCCTCCACACGCAGGCGGATTTTCTGCACAGCGTCCGCTTCGCCCAGTTTTTCTGAAACCAGAACCTCCAGTTCATCCACACAAACATCCAACAGGGTCGAAATCATCTGATAGGATTTATAATCCCTTTCATGTAATATGTCCTCGATCTCGTACTGCATCTCGAGGATCCGATGGAGATTTCGTTGAGCTCGATCCAGAATTCTTTTCCAGCCCGGGTCCGTGTGTCCCGATAGCCTTTTTTCCAAAAGGCCCAACGAGGCCGTAAGAACCGAAACCGGTGTTTTCAGCTCGTGTGAAAGATGATGAATAACCCTGTCTTTCGCACGGTTCAGGCTCTTGACCTCTTTGTATGAACGGTTGAGTTCCTCATTAATCCCTGCATTCTCGATGGGAAGACCGACCGTGCTGGCAATCGTGCCAAGCAGATCAATATCTTCCTGAGTAAATTCCCCATCTTCCTTGTTCACGGCGCATAACACGCCGATCTTACGGTCCTGTATCCAGATAGGCACAAAAAGCATGTTGCGCGTCTCATAACCCGCTTGAGCATCCACTTCTTTTAAAAAAAAGGGGCTTTTCGACGTATCCGGTACAATCAGGGGTTTTCCGGTCCGATAAACATAACCCGCATTGCCTTTGTCCACAGGGAATCTGATCTCTTTAAATTTTTTGCCGGCTTCGGTATCATCATATGTGGCTGCCCTGAAAAAGAATTCCTTTTTGGCTTCGTCAAGGAGAATGACCGCCGCGCCTTTTACTTCGAGAAGATCCTGCACCTCTTTTGTAATAAAATCCAGAAGTTCATCCAGTCGTTGAAACTGATGCAGCGCCTTGGCGATGCGAAAAAGTGCTCGATTGCTGCGATTAATACGCTTTTCCCGGGTTATGTCCCGAAGAATCGCAACTTGTCCGGAGGGTTCATTTTCCTCTTCGTAAAAAATGGCAGCATCAAGTAAAATATCCAGTATCCGGCCGTCCTTGGTCAGTCGCTTGGTTTCAACGCCGTGAACAACCTTTTCTTTAAAAAGACGCTGATTGCCCTGCCGCGTCTCCTCTTTCAGATGATCCGGCACGAAGGGAATCCGCCTGCCCTCAAGTTCCTCGGCCGTCCATCCAAAAATCCTCACAAATGCGGGATTCAGGTAAGAAACGGTAGCATCCAGGTTAAAGACAAATACAGGGTCCGGCAGAAACTCTAAAAAAGCCCGATAACGATGGTCTGTCCTTTCCGAGAGATTTTCGGTTTTTTTAACCGGCATGGGTTGTTCTTCCATTAGGTTGGGAATGAGCTGTTGTCTATCAGCGCTCGTCAATGACCCGCTTGGCTTTCCCCTCACTGCGGGCAATAATTTTGGGCGCCTCCAGATGAATCTGTACATTGATCCCAATCATTCCCTTGATATGATTTTTAATCTTTTGTTCAACCGCCGCTCGCTTTTCAGGTCCTGCATCATAAACATCCTTTTTTCCCTCTACCCGAACAGTTAACTGATCCAGATATCCCTTTTTCCGGACCACCAGCACATACTGGGGTTCCACCTCTTCGATATCCATCAGGAGGGACTCGATCTGGGAAGGAAAAACATTCACTCCACTGATCACAATCATATCATCTGTTCGACCAAGGACCTTGTCCATCTTAATCAGGGTCCGCCCGCAAGCACAGGGTTCCCGTCGAAGTCTCGTGATGTCTTTGGTGCGATAGCGAATCATGGGCATGGCCCGCCGCTGAAGGGACGTGAGAATCAGTTCGCCTTTTTCTCCTATTGGGAGGGGCTCCAGAGTTAGCGGATCCACAACCTCTGGCAGGAAATGATCTTCATTGATATGAAGCCCATCCTGAACCTCACAATCAAAAGCAACACCGGGCCCGCAGAGTTCTGTCAGTCCATAGGCCTCCTGAGCTTTGATTCCCATCCGTTCCTCGATCTCCTGCCGCATACCCGCACTCCAGGGCTCGGCCCCAAAGACACCGACCCGAAGGGGGAGGTCCTTAAAGTTTACTTTCATCTCTTGCGCCCTTTCCGCAATGGTGAGCGCATAGGAAGGTGTACAAAATAAAACATTACTTCTGAAATCTTGCATAATCATTATCTGGCGTTCGGTCTGGCCGGAACTCGTGGGGACGATGGTACAATTTAAAAGTGCGGCACCCTGATGGAATCCTAAACCACCCGTAAATAGACCATAGCCGTAAGCATTCTGTACGACATCTTCCGGTCGGATCCCTGCTGCCCAGAGATTTCTGGCCATGCACTCTGACCACTGATCCATATCTTCACGGGTATAGGGTCCGGTAACAGGTTTCCCTGTTGTACCCGAAGAGCCATGCACCCGGACCACTTCTTTCATGGGGACGGCACACAGGTCAAACGGATAATTGTCTCTCAAGTCGTTTTTAACCGTCACAGGAAGTCGGGCCACGTCTTCGAGGCTCTTGATGTCTTCGACCGTAATTCCCATCTGTTCAAACTTGCGCCGGTAAAACGGCACCCGCTCGTTGACCCAGACCATGGTTTCCCTGAGTTTTGCGAGTTGAATTTTTTGAAGTTCTTCTAATGGCATGCATTCGATTGTATCGTTCCACGGCATCTTGCGTCCTCCTTATTTGATGAACAAACCTTATGAACCGTTCTTTGCAGCCGAAAAGCCAAGTTCAAAGGCTTTCAGATTTATTTCGATAAAAGCTGTTTTTGTTCTTTTTCGGATGGCCTCTTTAACACTTTCCGGGGACAGAGGAAGAGTTGCGGTTTGGATCAGGGAACCGAGCAGAACCATGTTTACGGCCATAATATTCCCGGCTTTTTTCGCGAGGACAACCGCATCAAAAGCAATAAGCCTTGCCGTCTTGGCCCGGATTAAATCCTGAAGCTTATTAAGATCTGGGTAAACTCCTCTACCGATGGCCACGGTAAAAGGTGGAAGGGGAGCAAGATTGGTGATAACGACTGTTTTGGAATTACATCTTTTCAATGCTCTGAGTGTTTCGGACGGCTCGAATCCAACACATACATCCGCCTCACCATCCGAGATAATGGTACTTTCCGCATCTCCAAACACAATCGCGGACTCCACAACCCCGCCTCTTTGCGCCATACCATGGATTTCACTCATGCGGGCAGGAATATTGGAATGAAGGGCAGCTTCCCCTATAATCCTGGATGCAAGCAGGTTGCCCTGCCCTCCAACTGCAACGATAATTAACCGGGTTGTTTTCATGTATTCATTCCTAACCTGGGCAAGCCGGGACTAAATAGTGCCCATCCAGAAACGGTCTTTTTGCCCGATCTCTGCGTTATGCTCAAAATTTTATCCTCGGAATATCAACTATATGCCTGCGGTAAAATTTTTCGCATATCTTGATCTCGAACAAAAATCCTCGTTTCTGGACGGACACTAAATAGTCCCTTATTTGTGTATTTTATGGATCATTCCATATCAGGTTATTTCTTTCAAGGGCACAATCGCATTTTCAGGACAAATCTGGGCGCAGACCGAACATCCCATGCACACGGCAGGATCAATTTTTACCCTTTCATCCTCAATGAAGAAGGCGGGGCAGGCCAGACCGTTGATGCAGTCCCGGTGATTTTTACATTTTTCACTGACAAAAAAGGGTTTTCCTCTGGCCATTTTAAGGCCTTTGGCATACAACGAACACGTCTCCCTTGATATAATAACCGAAACGCCCTCGTAGTTCAGTGCATCTTTGATAGCCGTAATACTCTTTTTTATCCTGTACGGCCGGATGACCGTCACATGAGGGACACCAACCGCTTTTACTACCGCTTCGATGGAAACCTGCCCATATCCATCGTAGTTTAGTTTTTCCATATTCACACCGGGATGTGGCTGATGCCCGGTCATGGCTGTCGTACCGTTGTCAAGTATGATAAGGGTAAAATTATGACGGTTAAATACGGCATTGATCAGGCCTGGAATTCCGGAATGAAAAAATGTTGAATCCCCGATAAATGCGATAACCTTTTTATCTGTCGCCCTGGAAAAGCCGCAGGCGGTTCCCACCGAAGATCCCATACAAATCACGAAATCTCCCATGGAAAGGGGGGGCAAAAATCCAAGGGTATAACATCCGATGTCGGTTGGGCAGATGGTTTCCATGCCCTCCCCGGCCTTTTTTACCGCATAAAAAGTGGCTCGATGGGAACATCCGGCGCATAAATTGGGTGGACGTTGCGGGATTTCAGGTACATCGGAAAGGTCGGGAAGAACCGGAGGTGAATAGGGTACACCCAAATAGATTGCAAGGCACTGTCGGACGAGTCCGGGATCGAATTCATAAAGACGGGAAAAAAGACGTTCCCCCTTTCCTTTGATGGTCAGGGCAAGTCCTTCTTCTTGGGCAAATGCTTTTACCGCTTCCTCCATATAGGGTTCGCCCTCCTCGACAATGAGCACCTTTTGACACGGCTTCAAAAAGGATTTGATCACTGCTTCGGGCATAGGATGAGAAAAACCGATACGCAGTATTTTGACCTTGTCTTCAATGTTTAAATCTTTTACCGCATCCAATACGTAGTTATAACTCACACCATTGCATATAATCCCCCAGGTTCCACTACCCACCGTAAAATTATATTTTGAACTCTCAGAAATCTTTACGGCCTTTTCAATGTTTTCCAGCAGCTTGACATGAAGTTTTCTGGAGACGGCCGGAACGGTAACATAGTTGAAAGGGTCCTTGGTAAAATCACCCTTAATGATGCGCTGTTTGATTTCACCCAGAATCACGGGAGCCGTGGAATGGTTAAGTCGGGTGGTGGTCCGGAAAATAACAGGTTCCTGTAACTTTTCAGAAAGGTCAAAAGCATATGCCACCATATCTTTGGCCTCCGCCACTGACGAGGGTTCAAGGACGGGAAGTCCTGAAAGTTTTCCGTAATACCGGTTATCCTGCTCGTTCTGACTGGAAAACATATAGGGATCATCTGATGAAACGATAACCAGTCCACTCTTTACGCCAACATAAGCAAGCGTCATGAGTGCATCTGCAGCCACATTCATGCCGACATGCTTCATGATGCACATGGTACGAACCTCTGAATTCGCTGCGGCCGATGCCACCTCCAAGGCAACTTTCTCATTGGTGCTGTATTCAAAATAAAGATCGGTCTCCTGCATGATTTGGAAGAAATTGAGTGAGATTTCCGATGACGGTGTTCCCGGATATGTGGTGGTAAAGGCAACGCCGGCTTCAATTGCGCCCCTGGCAATCGCTTCATTCCCAAGGAGAAACAATTTTTTTCCGGGCTGGTCGGTAAGTAGCTTATGCATTTCGATTTCCTCTAGTTTTTATAATACGCACTTATCTTTTCTTCCCTCTTTTATCAATATTCTCAGGAATGGATGGTTGCCAACACCTCAATCCTCTCGTTTTCTCGTGTAAATTGTCTTAAATCTGTCGGGATCAGCCTGCATGCATTCGGTACATCCGGGTTCCTCATCGGAGTGAAATGCTTCAAGGTGAACCTCGAAACCGATCTCTTTATACATTTCAACTAGTTCTGAAAGCCGCGGTTCGTCAAAAGTTGTCTGCTTTTCCCAACCCTCACGGGCAAGTTCTTTTTCACGTGTCATTTTTAGCAGCCTAGTTGGTTTAATCGAACTTTCTTATCAGGACATTATCCATGGGTAATTCGGCCGATCCTTTGCAAATGGAAAGGTTAATCGATTCTGATGATTTTTACATGACGTCCAACCCAGTTGGGGGGAAGGTAAACCCTGCCGCTATTTCCACTCGACTTGACCATTTTTTCGATCATCTCTTCGCCGTAAATTTCGAATTTCACCTTGCTTATGATGAT
This sequence comes from Deltaproteobacteria bacterium, assembly GCA_019309945.1. Classification (GTDB taxonomy): domain Bacteria; phylum Desulfobacterota; class Desulfobacteria; order Desulfobacterales; family JAFDFH01; genus JAFDFH01. The sequence goes on along the minus strand of JAFDFH010000092.1, from coordinate 239 downwards.
TTCAACGGCGGAATCTTTTTTGTCTTTGGATTTTTTTTTGACAGGCACGTTTAAAACCTACTTTTTATAACTAGTGCCCTAACGAAAAATAGATAGTGCCCATCCAGAAACGGTCTTTTTGCCCTATCTCTGCGTTATGCTCAAAATTTTATCCTCGGAATATCAACTATATGCCTGCGGTAAAATTTTTCGCAGGCCTTGATCTCGAACAAAAATCCTCGTTTCTGGACGGACACTAG
>JAFDFH010000091.1 GCA_019309945.1 Deltaproteobacteria bacterium | reverse complement strand
AACAAGGCCGATTTACCTTACGCGGACATAACCTGCATGGAAATTGAAAAGCTTCTTGACCTTACCTGTAAAAACGCTTCATGGCGACCACTTGTAGTTCCGACGGTTGCCACCCGGGGAGAGGGTCTCAGGGAGTTGTGGGAAGCTGCGGATGAACATCTTGAATATCTCTCGAAGGAGAACAGACTGGCCCAACACAGAAAGGAACGGATCCGGGGAGAAATCGAAGATCTTGTCCTCAGCCGGTTAAAGGACGATTTCTGGTCCAGATGGTATAATGATACGGAAGTATTTGAACTGGTTGACAAAGTCTATTCGCGTAAAATCGATCTGTACGGTGCCCGAGACCGGATAGTGGAGCGGATTCGCGAAGAGATGCAAAGATTGTCATGAAAGGAGGTGCTGGAAAAAAACATAGGCATTGGAAGCGTTAACATTCTTTATTCATTTCAGCAAAAACAGGGAGGTATATTATGAGTGATGAAAAGTTGGTAGTCGATCTCGACAAGCCAGGCTCGGAAGAGGATCAATTGACAGCGCCAACTGATGATGTCGCCGGATGGCTGAACGAGGAGGTGGACGTCTTTGACTTGGCCGCAGAAATGCTCAAAGAAGAAGGCGTTCACACGATCTTTGGCTTGACCGCCGGGGGTTGCTGGAACATGGAGGGTCACTGCCTGAAAGCCGGTATTGAACGGGTGCATGTGCGCACGGAAGAGACGGCCACATTCGCCGCTGACGCATATGGACGCATGTCCTGCAGACCTGGAATCGCAATTACCGGTCCTGCCACAGGCATCTGTTATGCCACGGCAGGTGTTGCCCAGGGGTTTGCCGCTCAGTCTCCCATGGTGTACATCGCCGGGGAATCCGGCTGGCAGGATGACGATAAAATTAACCTGCAGGGTTTGGTGCGTGCCGAGAGAATGTGTGAAAGCATTGCGAAGTCTGCCCGACGTGTACCGGGGGCCGCTACGTTTTTGTTTCAGTTGAAGCGGGCCCTGCGCAGCGCGGTTACGCCGCCGACCGGACCCTGCGTGGTAGCCTATACTTATGAGTATCTCGATCGATCCGAATCAATCGGACCCCGGATAAGCTACCTGGTCCACTATACACCTGGTACATGGGCCCCGAAACCCAGAGTGTCGGCCCCCGTTCCAGAGGACGTGAAAAGGTTTATGGAGTGGCTTATGGATTCCGAGCGGCCATCGATTGTTACCGGTGAGGGAGTTAGCTATGATAATGCCCAGGATGAATTACGCGAATTTGTAACCTTGACCGGGATTCCCTGCCACTGCCGCCGAAACTCCAGGGGGGCCATCTCCGAGTATGACCCGCTCAACTGTTATGGTCGGGCCAGAGGATACGTGATGCGCAAATGCGATAAAGGCGTCATCATGGGACTTCGCTGCGGCGGTCTGGAATGGTTCGGTTATCCGCCGTTTTTTGGAGACCAGGCCACCTATGCTCAGATCCAGACACACCCGGATAATACCGTCCTTTCGATCCCCACGCCACATGAGCTGATCGGAAATATGAAGGTAATCCTGAAGCTGATGACGGAGTGTGCCAAGGATATGGGAATTACCAAGCCCCCTGAAAAATGGGATGGCTGGCGACATGAGGTAGCAAGCAAGAAGGAAGAATATCATCAACGGACACTCGCACGGACTGAAAAGCAACGGGGTGTCGATCCCCTCCATCCGGATATTTTAGGTCGAATTACCGCAGAATTCCTCCATGAAGAACTGGATGACGAATACTATTCCATCATCGACGGCTTTACCGCCGCCACCTACTATTCTGACTGGATCAAGGTAAAAGATCAGTTCCGCATTCTGGATGCCTCGGACACCATCGGTTTCGGACATGCCCCGGGAATGGCCCTGGGTTGCAATGCCTTCACCAAGGGAGACAGACCCATCATCGCCGTGATGGGTGACGGCGCTATGGGTGCCTGTGGCATGGATATTGAAACCTGTTACCGCTGGGATGTGCCCTGCGTGTTTATCCACCATAACAACAACCAGATCGTGGGGGGCGGCCATTTCTTCTGGAAGAATATCTGGCCCTCCGGCAACCGAGAAAAAGACGGCTGGTTTACCACCAAGAACGTCCGCTACGACAAGATGATTGCGGAGTTCGGATTGCACACCGAACTCGTCACAAAGGATTCCGAAGTGCGGCCGGCACTGAAACGCGCCTTTGATTATGTCAGAGACAAAAGCAAACCGGCCTTCATCGAATGCTTTGTGGACGAGGATGTCCTCCAGGAAATCTGGCCGACCATCTGCGCCACATGGTCCAGCGGGTGGATACCCTTCAAGGAACTCCCGAAGGAAGCTCAGGAACTTATGCATAAGTGGAAAAATCATGTGGCTGCTGCCACCAAAATCGCGGGACGTGAGGACTGGTGGGAAGCCCTGGACTGGTAACCATCGCATCACCTCCTTTGCATAACTCCCTGATGGCAGGAAGTTTACCTTTGCCCTGCCGTCAGGGATTTTTTCCAGAACCCAAGGACCTGTTTAAAAAATGACACTATCGTCACCGAATGAGGAAAAAGGTTTCTGTCATCTGGAGGGTGAGCGTGTGTTTCTGGTTTTGAGGGAACTCGCCCAGTACGAAGAAGACGGACCGATTTCCCTAGAAACGATCCTTGCAGACCCTGACAAGTATGTGATTCTTCATGAGGAATCTCTCATCGAGCGTGAAGAAAATGAACTCAAAATTCGCATCGGTGAACCGGACCGAGATCCCTATGAAGAAGTGCTGCAGGGCCGACCGAAGACTGTCGGAAAAGAAGATGAAAGCAAGGGGCCGGCGGACATACTGCCGCTGAGCATGCGAAAAAAACTCGAAGATCTGTCACCGGTAGATGGAAATGATGCAACGGATGACAGGAGCCTGCAAAATCTCGATATGACCCTTTCACGATATCATCGAGAAGGCTTAATTGTCCTGGAAGACGGATATGTTACCGTCACTGACCGGGGAGCACGTGTACTTGCAAGGGGCCTGCTGAAAAGAATTGTCGGAAACTTTGGAGGAAATCTGGGCCGACGCCATGCAGCAAAAGCGCTCAAAGAAGGTATGATCCCCACGGCCACGAATCGAAAATACGAAGAAGGCGACGATTATGCTTCTTTAGATTTCGAAAACACCCTGCTGAATGCCCTCGGACACCGTAAAACAGATGAAAAGATCCGTTTTCGAAAAGAGGATTTTCGGGTTCATGAAAAGAAAAATGAAACCAAGTCGATTGCAGGCCTTCTGGTGGATACCAGCATGTCCATGCAATTGAAGAACATCATGGAGACCGCCCGGGATACTTCTTTGGCCCTGGCAGAGTTGTTCGGAGAGCAGGAAAATCATACCCTCAAAGTTTACCTGTTTGCCGATCATGTGAAAGAGGTTCCTTCCCGCGAAATATTCAGACATAGTTTTCCCGGCGGGCTCACCGATATCTGTGCTCCCCTTGAAAAGTTTCGAAAGGCTGTCCGTTCCATGGACGCTGAGAAGCAGGCCTATTTGATAACTGATTCGGTATCAAACCTGAGAAATGGCCGTCTCTTGGGATTTGAAGAAGCAGCACCCCATGTGCTCGCGGAAGTCTCAAGGTATCGCAAAGAAAAGATTGTATTGAACGTTGTCATGCTCGGCGAGCAGGAACGTTTCAAGGCGTTTGCAACCAAAATGGCTCAAAGAAGCAATGGCCGAGTCTTTTTCGTTTCTTCGGAGAATATGGCACGGACGATTGTGCGTAATTATGCCCGCTCGTTTTGAAGGCGCCTTCCGTTCATCCGAAGTGTTAGAATGAATAGACCCGGCCTCTCCCCGTGTGGTAAATATTTGACTGAGGTTTTTTCGAAATGGATGAATTCCGGCAAAGGTTGAATAACCTTAGAGAACAAATGGAAACGGCTGGCATCGATATCGCGATCATCCAGTTTTTCATCGATATTTACTATTTTTCCGGGTCAAATCAGCTTTCCACTTTGATCGTATCGCGAGACGACGATCCAACACTTTTTGTGCAGGTCGGTATCGACGTGGCTCGTGAGAATTCGTGGATTCGGGACATACGAGCTTTAGAGGGAATGAATTCCCTCAGAGATTTTCTTTCAGTAGGGAGAAACGGAAATGTGACCTTCGGGATCAACGAAGATACGGTTTCGGGAACCCTTTACCGAAAATACCGCGAGAGCTTTCCGGCGGCCAAATTTGTGAATATCTCCCCGGTGATCCAGAAGATTCGGTCCATAAAGTCGGACAAGGAAGTAAATCTGATTGAAAAAACGGCCGAGGTGTCATCCCTGGGGCACGCTCACGTCCGCGAGGTTTTAAAACCCGGATTAACGGAGCTGGACCTCACTGCAGCCGTGGAACATGCTCTACGGCGCAATGGACACAGCGGATGTTCGATCACCCGCCGGGGCGGATATGCTTTGCCGGCCGGTCCTATGGCGCCTTCGGGTCCAAATCTGGGGGTGATTTCCGGCAACGGTGCGATTACGATGACCGGAACAGGTCTCAGTCCCGCATTACCGATGGGGGCATCCCAAAGAAAAATGAATTCAGGGGACATGGTAGCCGTGGATGTTTCTACGCATGTCAACGGTTATCACAGTGATGAGGCCCGAATGTATATTATCGGTCAGCCCGATGAACAGCAAGAGAACGCTTTTGAGGTGATCTTCAATGCATACCAGGCCGCAATAGATGCTATTCGTCCCGGTGTCAAGAGCCGGGAAGTGTATTATGCCGCCGCGGATGTGATTGAACAGGCCGGTTACCTGGACTACTTTGCAGCATTTTCCAGGTATCCTAAATATAGCTACCTTGGCCACGGGGTTGGGCTGGAAGCCATCGAATTCCCTCTCATCGATCCACGCGATGAGACAGTGCTGCAACCCAACATGGTCATTGCCATCGAACCCAAGCTGATAGCGCCCCATTGGGGGTGTACCCTGGAAGATACGATTTTGGTTACCGATGATGGCTATCGCTTCTTAACCAAAACAAAAAGAGCGCTGATTGTCGTCTAAACGGTATAAAACGAGAGAAGACCCTTAGTTAGTGTCCGTCCAGAAACGAGGATTTTTGTTCGAGATCAAGACCTGTGAAAAATTTTACCGCAGGCATATACTTGATATTCCGAGGATAAAATTTTGAGCATAACGCAGAGATCGGGCAAAAAGACCGTTTCTGGATGGGCACTAGCTATTAATGCGCGAATAAGTATTCCTACACCATAGATAAAAAAAGGAGAATCGGGCCATGGAAGAGAAAAAGGTAAAAACTGCACCGTCTGTAAAAGTAACCCAAACAGCCCGGGAAGTATGGCCTATGGTAAAAGCGGACTATGCGCTCGGGCACGAGCTAAAGGCTGAGGGGAAACCGATCGTATGGTCCTGTGCCATGTTTCCCAAGGAGATTTACCAGGCTATGGATGTCTACCCCTATTTTCCCGAACATTACGGGGTGATTACCGGTATGTTTCGCCGCGGCGGTTCCAAAGACGAGAGTATCGAAAAAGAAGCGGTCCGTTTTTGCCGTATCGCCGAGTCCGCGGGATTCGGGAGCTACCTGTGCGGATATGCCCGGTCAACCATTGGCCACTCCCTGAGCGGCGATCTGACCGATGCGCCCCTGGGGGGCATGCCCAAACCGGATTTTATTATCAGCACAAGTTGCGTTTGCGATATCCGGGGTAAATGGCTGCGTTATCTGGCCCAGCTTCACGAGGTGCCTTTTTTCCTTTTGGATTTGCCCAATGAACGCAACTGTGATCTTCCCTTGACCACCCCCGGTTTGCGGTCGGCCTTTCTGCCCTATTTCGAACGAATCAAACGCGGAGAACGCGATATTTTCTTCTCCCCCCCGGCGGATCACGAAATCAACTACATGCAGAGTCAGATTGAAGATTGCTTCCAGTTTATCGAGGATGTGACCGGCCATAAATACGATCAGGAACGTTTTAACGAGGTCATGGATCTTTCCTACCGTACCAATGAGCTCCGCCTGGAAATCATGGAATTGCGAAAGGCGGTTCCGGCCCCGATGGGGACTCCGGATGGTCTGACATGCATGTATCCGGGCACTTATAACTGCGGTACCCAGCGGACTTATGATTTTTATAAACGACTGCGGGACGAGTTAAGGGAAAGGGTGGACAACGGTCTCGGGATTATCCCGGATGAAAAATTCCGTCTCCTCTGGTTCGGTCTGGCGCCCTGGTTTAACATGTCACTTTTCAACTACTTTGAAAAATACGGGGGTGTCTTCGTCTATGAGCCGATATACAACATGGTTCCGTTCCCCCCCCGAACACCGGAAAATCCCATGCGCGAACTGGCGATCCGCCAATTGCAGCAGTCCGGAGGTATGATTTCTCCGGGCCAAATCGGACAGGCAGTTTCAAACGTCGTGAATGCGGTTCGGGAGTATAAATGCTCGGGATTGGTGACCTTCAATCTGATTACCTGTCGCCCGGTCGTTTATCCAACAGTTGAAATGTCGCGCATATTGGATGAAGAATTCGGGATTCCTTCAGTACCTATTGAATGTGATCTGGTGGACGAACGAACCTATTCGGAAGCGCAGACCCTGGCCCGTTTTGATGCCTTTGCAGAGCGACTCCTGAAAATGGAGCCGATTTTCGTATAGAGGAGGTGAAAAATGAGAAAAACTTTTGAGGCTTGGTTGGAAAATCGCCATGAGCTCGTGAAGCAGTGGAAAGACGAAAAACAAAAAAAGGTGTTCGGCTACTTCTGTTGTGTCGCGCCTGAGGAACTGATCTATGCGGCCGACATTTTACCGATGAAAATAACCGGAAGTTCCGACCCGGTGGAGGTTGTTGATAAGCATGTCGTGCAATATGCCTGCCCGTATGCCCGGAGTATATTGGATCTGGCGGGCCGGGGGGTATACGACTACCTTAACGGCGTGGTCGTGTGCAATACATGTGATATCCTGTCCCGTTGCGGATATTATATGCGGATGCTGGCGCCTCATGAAAAGTCGACCGTGTTGGGTGTGGAGATGACGCCATATATCCTGTACATTAACCATCCGGAGAAAATTTCCGGAAAAGGCGTCCACGATTATTTAAAGGGTGAATACCGTATTTTCAAACAGCAACTGGAGCGTGAACAGCGAATCATTATTACAGATGAAAAAATGTCTGAAGTCATCGAGATATACAACGAACATTATGACCTGATGGAACAGTTACATGAATTCAGACGAAAAGATACACCGGTGCTGTCGGGTTCCGAAGCGTTCGAGGTTGAATTTTCGTCGCTCCTAATGCCGAAGGAAGACCACAACCAGTTGATGAAGCCTTATCTGGACGGACTGTCGAAAAGGGAACCTCTTTCCGGAGATACCGTGCGGCTTTATCTTTCCGGCGGAGGCGTTGACCAGTTCACCTATCAAATATACCGCATCATCGAAGAATGCGGCGCACAGGTCGTTGCTGAGGACATCGGTGTTGGGAAAAGCTATATGCATCGGAAAATCGCGACCGATATACCGCCTCTGGATGCCATCGTTGATCATCGTCTCGATGTCCATTGTCCGCATACCATGAGCGCGGATTATTATCCCCACAAGAACGATGAACGATTTGGATTTATCAAAAAGACGCTGGAGGGTAACCGGATTGACGGGGCGGTATTTTTTGTTCCCCTGTATTGCGAATGTCGCAATACAGAATATCCGCGCTTAAAGGATGATTTTAGAAACGATTTTGATGTGCCCTCGTTATATCTGGACAGCGACTATTCCCAGGGAGGATTTGATGAAATGCGCGCCAAGGTTGAAGCCTTTGTGGAGATGATCAGAGGGTAGCGTATGTTTTTTGCCGGACTGGATATGGGGCTTTCCGCCGTAAAAGCGGTTATTCTGGAGGAAAACAATGTTATCTCCGCCCAAGCCGTTTATTCTGAAGATGAATCAGAGGTTGCGGCACAAAAAATAATGGAACAAATCCTGGAAGATACCGGGTTGAATATTACGGATGTTGAATCGGTGCTTTCAACCGGTAGCGGGCGGAAAGAGGTTTCCTTTGCAAAAGCGAACAGAACCGAGCAAATGTGTCTTGCC
>JAFDFH010000447.1 GCA_019309945.1 Deltaproteobacteria bacterium | reverse complement strand
AGGCCACAGTATGAATTCAAAATCGAAAGAAATTCAAATGATGCGTGATGATGCCGTCAAAATCTTTTTCTCAGGACTGCAGGCTGTTGAGCCGGGTGCGGCCGTAAAAAATTATTGTAGAATAGACGATGACCGTTTTTTTATTGGTGATCGCATTTACGATCTCTCCCGATTCAACAACGTGTTCGTAATCGGAGCGGGGAAGGCCTCAGCGCCTATGGCCGCCGCCCTGGAGGACTTGATTGGAAAAAGGATCACCGACGGTATCATTAATGTTAAATACGGACATCTCGCTGAACTAAAGCGTGTCAAACTCATCGAAGCCGGCCATCCGGTGCCTGACGAGAGTGGTGAAAGGGGTTCGCATGCGATTCTGAACCTTGCAAGCAATGCGCAAAAGGATGACCTGGTGTTATGTTTAATGTCCGGCGGAGGATCTGCTTTACTTCCCCTTCCAGCTGAAGGTCTCACCCTAAAGGATAAACAGGATACCATTAAAGTGCTCCTTGCCTGTGGCGCCACAATTCACGAAATTAACGCGATCCGCAAACATACGTCTATGATAAAAGGGGGAAGGCTCGCACGGGCGACTTATCCGGCCACTTTAGTTGCTCTGATACTTTCAGATGTAGTCGGGGATAACCTGGATGTGATCGCATCCGGGCCTACGGTTCCGGACTCAAGCACATTTATGGACTGCATGGAAATCTTTAAGAAGTATAACATCACCGAAAAATTACCTGCTAACGTGGTCACACATATCGAATCCGGGATCGGCGGTAGTGTTCCTGAAACTCCCCAAAGCGGTGATCCTGCTTTTGACCGCACGCACAACCAAATTGTCGGAAGTAACTTTGAAGCCATCAGCGCCGCCAAAAAAGAGGCTGAAACCCTTGGTTATAATACTTTGGTTTTGTCTTCCATGATTGAAGGTGAAACAAGGCCTGTTGCACACGTTCACGGTGCCATTGCCAGGGAAATTATTAAAAGCGGCCATCCCATACGCCCCCCTGCCTGCATCCTCTCCGGTGGGGAGACAACCGTAACAATTACCGGAACGGGCCTTGGGGGAAGATGTCAGGAGTTTGCCCTGGCCGCAGCGTTGGATATCTCTGGCAATCGCAATATCGTTGTTCTGGGCGGTGGTACCGATGGTACGGACGGACCTACGGATGCTGCCGGCGCAATCGTAGATTCCAACACGATCACGCGTGCTATGGCGATGGGTTTGGATCCCCACCACTACCTGTCAAACAACGATTCTTACCACTTTTTTGAAACCCTGGGCGATCTGTTTATTACAGGTCCCACCAACACAAACGTAATGGACCTGCGCATCGTGCTGGCGCGATAGTTTCTTAGTTGTAAATTTTGTGATTTTTGCGGCCAAACTTTTTCCATTCTGCCACGAAGGCACCAAGGCACGAAGAAAGAATATTAAATATATCCTTTGTGTATTAGTGTCTTTGTGGCAAATATTTTTGGTTCCGGTTTGTCCGGGTTAGGGTTTAGAATTCAAAACCGAGAAGGAATTTTCCTCCGCGGGGAGGAAAAAAAGATATGGAATTATACAATCTTGGCAAGGTCCCATGGCAAGAATCGCAACTGATCTATCATTCACTGGCCTATATGGGGAGAGAAGCACTCGTCCTGCTTTCACCGGCTTCGCCATATGTTTGCATAGGATATCACCAGGACGTGACGCGCGAAGTGGATATTGATTTTTGCAGGGCAAATCATATCCCGATTTTTCGTCGTGAAGTTGGCGGGGGAGCCGTTTTTCTTGACGGGGATCAGCTTTTTTTTCATCTCATTTTAAGGGCCCACAACCCGGCAATCCCATCGTCAAAAAAGGCCTTTTATCAAAAATTCCTTCAGCCGATCGTCGACCTTCACCGTCAGATCGGTATCCCGGCAGAATACAAACCCGTAAATGATATCGTCGTTAACAATAGAAAAATATCCGGAACCGGAGTCGGTGAAATTGGAGAATGCGTTGTTCTGGTTGGGAACCTTATCCTTGACTTTAACTACCAAATGATGTCTCGAATTCTTAACGTTCCGGATGAAAAATTTCGTGATAAAGTCCGCAAGACCATTGAGGACAACCTTACCACCATCCGTCGCGAGATAGGGGATCAAACGGGTACGAGATGGGACGAAGCAAATCTGAACGCCCTTATGTGCGAAGAATTTGGAAAGTTATTCGGTTCATTCGATTCAGGTGTAAAGGACGACGAGCTCGTTGCCATGATGGAGAAGCTGGGCGCACAAATGATAAATGATGCCTGGTTGTATCGAAAGGGCAAACCCGTCTCCCGGCGATCGGTCAAGATTCGATCCGGAGTAGAAGTCAAGCACCGGATGCATAAGGCGCCTGGCGGTTTGATACGGGCTGATTTTGAGATCTGGGACGATCAATTGTCCCGCGTTTCCATCTCCGGCGATTTTTTCTGCTTTCCGGAGGATTCGATCGATCAGCTTGAATCGATGCTTGAAGGAACATCAACAGCAGAAATCCAGCAAGTGTTGACAAAATTTTGCAGCCGCCAAGACATTGAAATCCCGGGCATTGATCTTGACGACTGGATAAAAGTACTATCCATATAACCCTAAAATTTGTTAAGGGCGCCTAACAGTGCCCCGCGCACGGGATCTAAATATAGGAGGAATTTTTAATGGAGCAACGAGAGCTTATTGTCCGGCTTGAAGAAATCGTAGGTCCTGGGAATGTTCTGTCTTCGGATATGGACCTTGAACTTTACAGTTATGACGCCTCTCTGGATAGGGCGCGACCCGATGTGGTGGTTTTGCCGGATTCGACGGATGAAGTTTCCAAAGTGATGACCCTGGCCTATAAGGAAAAGATTCCCATCATCGGTCGTGGTTCAGGCACCAATTTGACCGGCGGCACAATTCCCGTCAAAGGCGGTATCATCATACATTTTTCACGTATGAACCGTATCCTGGAGGTGGATCTTCCCAATCGCACGGCCACCGTGGAACCGGGCGTCATTACGTTGGATTTGCAATCGTTGGTGTTAAAGGACGGTTTTATCTATGCCCCGGATCCGGCCAGCCAGAAGGTTTCCACCCTTGGGGGCAATTTTGGGGAAAATTCGGGAGGGCCCCACTGCCTGAAGTATGGGTTGACATCAAATCATATCCTGGGCGCAGAGATGGTGCTCGATGACGGCACTATCATTTGGACCGGCGGAAAGGCCGTGGACAATCCCGGTTACGATTTGATCGGCCTTTTTGTCGGTAGCGAAGGTACCCTGGGGATCGCCACCAAACTGATCCTTAAACTGATTCGCGCACCGGAAGCGGTGAAAACGATGCTGGCCATATTTGGCACCATTGAGGACGGCGCCAACGCTGTTTCAGAGATTATTGCGGAAGGCATCATCCCTGCCACGCTGGAGATGATGGATAATATTGTAATGCAAGCCGTTCAGAAAGCCATTGACGTGGGTTTTCCCCTCGATGCGGCGTGTGTGCTGATCATTGAACTTGACGGCATGGGAGATGGAATGGAACACAAGGCTTCAAAGATAATGGATATTTGCAGGCGGAACAACGTCCGCGATTTCAAATTGGCTAAAGATGAAGCTGAACGGGCGGTACTCTGGGCCGGACGCAAAGGCGCCTTTGGTGCTGTCGGCAGGATAAGGCCCAGTTATCTGTGTTGTGACGGCACCGTACCACGCACCAAACTGCCGGAGGTCCTCGGCAAGGTCATGGCGGCGGGTAAAAAATATAATCTTCCCATCGGTAATGTTTTTCATGCCGGGGATGGCAACCTTCACTGCCGGGGATGGCAACCTTCACCCCCTCATCATGTTTGACGAAAGAGACCCTGACGAATTGGCGCGCGTGCACAGGCTGGGCACGGAAATACTGAAAATCTGCGTGGATGCAGGAGGAACCATCAGTGGTGAACACGGCGTCGGTCTCGAAAAGTTAAAAGAAACCCACTTTGTCTTTTGCGAAACCGATCTGGACTTCGAGCGTCGTGTCAAAAAAACCTTTGATCCGACAGACATATTGAACCCCGGCAAGATGATTCCGGAACCCGAATGCATGCTATAAAGGAGCTATTACATGGTGGATGCCCAACAAATATCACATGCGCTTGCTGGAACCATCGGTGAAGCGTTCATAAAAACAGACTCGGGCGTGTTAGCTCAATATGCCGTGGACCATATCGAACCGCAAGCCGTCATTTTTCCAAAAAACACACAAGCGGTTTCCGAAATTGTTAAATATGCGAACCAGAAAAATTTGGCCCT
>JAFDFH010000446.1 GCA_019309945.1 Deltaproteobacteria bacterium | reverse complement strand
GATCTTATACAGAAACCGGATATCTTCATTGCCGCCCTGGGTGACAAGAGCGTGTCCCAAGCCTTTGACTGGAGTTGCGCCTTCGGCCTCGAGGGCATCCGGACAGAGATGGAGTTCTCCGGCAAAAGCTTAAAAAGCCAAATGAAACGGGCAGATAAGCTCGGCTCAGGATATGTCCTAATTGTGGGCGAAAAAGAACTTGAAGAAGGCGCCGCCGTTCTGCGGAACATGACAACCAAAGAACAGGTGTCTATTCCGATGGAAGACCTTGTAAAAAATGTAAAACAAAAATTGTAAAAGTTCAGCCACGAAGCCACGAAGGCACAAAAAAAAGGAATATGAATTTTAAACTTTTGTCAAAAAGAGAGGAATCTATTGCTGAAAAAATTGTAGATTCAGTAATCGTTCAGCCACAAAGGCACAAGGACACTAAGATGTCTAGATAATTTAAATTCATATATTGTTTTGAAATTAGTATCTTTTCTTTGTGACTTGGTGTCTAAGTGGCTGAGTTGTTACATCAATTTTAATATTCCTCTTATTAAAAACGGCATCAATAGAATTATATTAAACATTTGTGGCTTAGTGCCTGGCTGAACTATTACCAAAAATTAAATGCCTGAGAGCCCGTTTCAAAACGTTTCAGTTTGTTCAAGGTCAAGGAAGGCGAAAATTTTAACTACAGGAATACATTTAGTATTTTGAGGATTAAAATTTGAGCCTGACGCAGAGATTGGGCCAAATGGGACGTTTTGAAATTGGCTCACAATGAAAGGAGTCACTCTATTGTCAGACTTACTTGGAGACATGAGGCGGACAAACAGCTGCTGCGAACTAGGTGCAGATGATGTCGGTAAGGAAGTGGTGCTCATGGGATGGGTGCAACGCCGGAGGGATCATGGCGGGGTTATATTTGTTGATTTGCGGGACCGACATGGATTAACCCAGGTGGTCTTTAATCCTTTGGTAGATAAGGCCATCCATGAAAAAGCCCATGTCATCCGAACTGAATATGTGCTCGGCGTACGCGGAAAAGTAGAAAAAAGACCCGAAGGGATGGTCAATCCAAATCTCATCACCGGGGCAATCGAAGTTATGGTTACCGAGTTAAAGATTTTGAATGTCGCTAAAACGCCTCCCTTTTTAATCGAGGATAACGTTGACGTATCTGAAACGATTCGGCTGAAACATCGCCACCTCGACCTTCGCCGCAATCAACTTCAGAAAAATCTTATTCTCAGGCACCGTGCCGCTGAATCCGTACGGCACTATTTGAACCAAAACGGTTTTCTTGATATCGAAACCCCCTTCCTGACGCGCAGCACACCGGAAGGCGCCCGGGATTATCTCGTACCCAGCAGGGTAAATCCGGGGCAGTTTTATGCCTTGCCTCAGTCCCCACAGATTTTTAAGCAGCTTTTGATGATATCTTGTTTTGACCGGTATTATCAGATTGTACGCTGTTTTAGGGACGAAGATCTTAGGGCGGACCGTCAGCCGGAGTTTACCCAAATCGATATTGAAATGTCGTTTGTAGGTGAAGACGATGTGATGAATGTTGCTGAAGGTATGATGAAAACGCTTTTCAGGGATGTCCGCGGGGAAGAAGTGCAAGCCCCATTTATGCGCCTGACGTATGATGAGGCCCTTGCCAGGTTCGGGCTTGACAAGCCCGACACCCGTTTTGGACTTGAGCTGGTTGATGTCTCCGACATTATAAAAGGATCAGGGTTTAAAGTCTTTGCAAGTGTTGTGGAAAAAGGGGGAATCGTCAAAGCCCTGAACGCGAAAGGCTGTATTGATTTTTCCAGAAAAGAAATCGATGATCTTGCGGATTTGGTATCAATTTACAAAGCCAAAGGATTGGCGTGGATAAAAGTCAGGGAGGACGCCTGGCAGTCTCCGATTGCGAAATTTTTCGACCAGGAAGAGAAAGAACGTTTAGCTCAGCGTATTGACATGCAACCCGGGGACCTTGTCTTTTTTGTGGCCGACCAGCCGAAGATCACCAATGAAGCGCTCGGTCATCTCAGAAATCACATTGGTCAAAGGCTCGGTCTTATCGATGAGCATAAATTTAATTTTTTGTGGGTGACCCATTTCCCCTTGCTGGAATACGATGAAAACGAACATCGCTATCAGGCCATGCATCATCCGTTTACGGCTCCTCTGGAGGAAGATTACGCTTTGTTAAAAGACGACCTCCTTGCGGTCCGATCCCGTGCCTATGATCTTGTTTTGAACGGCTCTGAAATCGGTGGCGGAAGCATTCGTATCCACCAAAGGGAGTTACAGGAGAAGGTGTTGGAGGCCTTGGGTATGGATCGAGAAGCCTACGAAGCGAAATTCGGTTTTTTGCTTTCAGCGCTGGATTCGGGTGCCCCTCCCCATGGCGGCATTGCCATTGGATTCGACCGGCTGGTAATGATTCTTTGCGGGCAGCCCTCGATCCGTGATGTGATTGCCTTTCCGAAAACCCAGCGAGCGGCATGCCTATTGACCAGTGCGCCTTCCGATGCGGTTAAGGCTCAGCTGGATGAACTCAATTTAAAGATAAAAGCTGGATCGTAATGAAAGGTCATACTTATTTTAATCCGCAGATTTCGCAGATTACACCGATTTCAATGAAAACTCGATTCCCCGATCTTCCTGAACCCTGAACTACGACCATCCTGCATCCAGTAAATTCTTGACTTTCATCCACTTCTGAGATATTTCTCATATGGAATGCATATCAGTTGTCTCAACCTTCAATGAGGAACATTCATGAAGATTGATCCTATCAAAGCCCCTGTTTTCTCTGCAAGAGAGGTGGG
>JAFDFH010000445.1 GCA_019309945.1 Deltaproteobacteria bacterium | reverse complement strand
TGTCAATCATCACCTGATTCCGGTCAACCAGGCCCGCTGCCCTGTTCATGGCTATTCCCGCGACGGTGCCATGCGGGTAGATGGCAACTATGGCGGTACTCTTGGTTATGAGCCGAACAGCTATGGTGAGTGGCAGGAACAGCCGGATTTCAAAGAGCCTCCGCTGGCTCTCGACGGTGCGGCTGACCACTGGAATCACCGGGAGGACAATGATGACTATTACTCTCAGCCCGGAAATCTGTTCCGCATGATGAATCCCGAACAACAGACGGCTCTTTTTGAGAATACCGCCCGGGCAATGGGTGATGCACCTAAAGAGATCAAGGTTCGTCATATCGGTAACTGCCTGAAAGCCGACCCGGCATACGGTGAAGGCGTTGCTAACGCTCTGGGTATATCGATAAGTGAAGTTCCGGAATAATCTACTCGAAATTACCCGGTTTCAGCGGCGGCGCATCACACCCCCGCTGAAAACGGGATTTTACACATAATCTTTTCGTATCACATCGCTTCTAAGGGTAAAGGTATCTATGTACCACAGGTGTCTTTTCCATTCTAAAACCTGTGGTACATCTCCAACTTATCACAACCCAAGTGGGTAATATTCAAACTGTAGAATACGGTTATGAAATTACAGTATTCCTGCCGTTGAAATTGTGGAGATTATCGTAAGTATGTGAGCATTTTGAAGAGGCTTGCAACACAGCCATTGGACGTTAGATGGGGTTTTGAAACCGCTTCTAAGGAATCGACGGGCCAACGAGAACGGTTCATGCCAGGATGAGCATCTAATTGCGGCCTTATATTTTGTAATATCTTTCCCCTTTCATCGTCACGACACCTTGATTTATTAGTTTTTCCAGGTGCTTTTTCATGAGTGACCGTTCTCCAAACTCATAGAACTCTTTAGGTTCCCTCGGTCGCCTATATATGATCCAGGCGCCAACAATATCCTTAAATGTCTGTGGCTGCTCCAATAGCTTCAGGAGTTTTTTCTCCCTTTCATTTATGACATCCAGATACTGATCCCAGAGATAGCCAGGTTCCTCTTCAAATACACCGGTTTCATGGCATGTTATCCATACGTTTGCAGTGATATTTCTTAAACGGTTCACCGATTCTATCGTATCCTCGATGCTTGAATTTTTATCTCCGTACCATGGACCAAACCTGGTGAGGTCATAGTCGGCCATAAAGAGCACCCCCGGTTCTCTAAAAAGCAAGGCAATATGGCCGGGTGTATGACCGGGTGCGCCAATAACTTCCACGGTTACATTATCAAAATTGATGATTTCCCTATTTTCAAGAAAACGCACCGGTTTGCGCGGTCGGAAATGGAACTGTTCCAAGAGTATAGCGCGCCAATAGTCACGTTCCTCTGCATACATCTCACCATAAGAATCCATGAAAAGATCAAGATCAGAAAGGGGTGGTGCGTCCGGTTCCGAGATACATAAAGGAAGATCATCGAATAAGTCCAGATGCGTATGGTGATCTTCATGCCAATGGCTAAGCCAGATCTCTTTAACACTGCGATTCTTACGAAGTTCAATAAGTCTTTCCCTGTCAGACGCAGGATCAATCAATATACCTGCACCTTCAATATAAATCGAATGACAAAAAGGGTATTTCCCGTGGTTTTCTCCTGGAATAAACGTTACAGGTCCAAAATGTATTTCTTTCAATGTTTTTGGCTTCCTTTTTTTAAATTTTGACGGCTTCGTAAAAAGTCCAACTTCTGCGTTGCGCTGCATCCTTCGTCACTGCAACGTACGATAAGTACGCCTCATTTCTCAGGATTTGCGCGCCTTGAATTTGGAGCTTTTTACTTTGCCGCCTTGTTCGGACTTTTTACCAGACCATCAATTTCAATACACGAGAGCCAGTTTCAAAACGTTTCAGTTTGTTCAAGGTCAAGGAAGGCGAAAATTTTAACCACATCAAGGTCAAGGAAGGCGAAAATTTTAACCACAGGAATACATTTAGTATTTCGAGGATTAAAATTTGAGCCTGACGCAGAGATTGGGCAAAATGGGACGTTTTGAAATTGGCTCACGAAACTTAAATTTCGAGAAGAATTTACGTTCAAAGATTCATTGCCCGAGTTTTTCGAGTGCTTCAACGGCTGCTTCTTTGATCTCAGGATCGTAGGGGCCGTCCAGAACCGATTTTAGTTTCGGGATAACGCTTGCGTCGCCGGATTCGCCCAATAGATAGACGATATCGCCCTGAACCTGGTCATCCGCACTTTTAAAGTGCTCCCACAAGGGTGGAATTACCCGAGCGGCCAGGGATTTGTTTTTTTCGACAATGGTTTCAAAGGCCACCATTGCACCGAGGCGAACCGGCCATTTGGCATGAATCAAAGTTTCTAAAAAGGCGGGGAATATTTTTCCGCTGTCGATCATCATCTGGGCAACGCCTAAGGCATTGCCATCATCAAACATGCCCTTAAGCGATAATACGCTGAGTTTCGAAGGATCGCGGTTGACAACCATATCAAGCACCTCAAGAAGTTGGATTGAACCGGTCCATCGAAATTGATCGTCCAATAAAACAGTCGGCGAGGATTGAATATGGTCGGCTTCGGCCATTTCCTGAAAGAGGGAAGCATCTATAATGGTCAGTTGAATGGATTCATTTGCTTGGGCGATTGATAGCAGTTGTTTTACAGCTGCCGGGCAGAAGGGACAGGAGGGGGCGATATATGCTTTTAAGAATGCCGGTACTTTAATTTTATCGAGTTGATCCTGAAGCGAGGTCGCTATCTGATTGACAGATGCGGATGAATCAGACAATACACTTAAAAAAGGTTCAAGCTCGTTTCCCAGGGGAAGTGCCTGATAACGTATGTTCTTTCCAATTCGGATCGTCGGTGTGGCAGCATCCTCTTCCGCATCATTTTCGATCCGGATTTGAGGTGCGATACGCACTAAATGATCGCAATATTCCCGAAACATTTGGCTTTGTTCGTCCTTGGTTAAGGAAAGACGCATGCGGCTGTCATGTCGAATTTTGTTCTTCCATTTTTTAACGATCGCTTCATCATGGGGGGTCATCATCCCATAACTCCTTTATGCTCATGAACGGTAATACGTTTAGCAGTGGTTTCAAAACCACACCTAACGTCCCATGGCTGCGTTGCAAGCCTCTTCAAAAGGCTCACTGCTTTTTGGATAATTGTTCTGGCAGTAAAAGTCAATAGTTGCTATTGAACAGTCTTATTTATTTCGATTGAGGAATATCGGTTGAATCTCACACTGTTTTTTTTGATATGAACTACTGAGCACTATGGCAAGTTGTCCACGGTTACGTTTTATCTCAATGTAGCATGACAAGATAGAGTCTATTTTTCCTTCATCTTTGAAACACTGGGAATGAGTGTAACGGTGCTGGTTACGCCCGAAATACTTCTTATCTTATTATGGACAAATTGCCCGATGATTTCAGCATCAGAAGACACCAGGTCCCGGGTTAACATAATCTTTACAAGAAGATCAACTTCACCATGAACGGAATGGACCTCCTGTACCTGTTTAAGCGAAAAAATTTTATCTATTATTTTAAACTCATTTTTTGCTTTAACATTTATTAGAATAAACGCCGTTATTCCCCACTGCATCTCGGGATACTCGATCTCTTTCGTATTTGACATTTTCTCTCTAAATTCCTCCATGTTTTCAGAAATGATACGGTCTATTGTGCTTCCATAATTCCGCGTTTGTCGCTTGTCCCATTGATGGATGGAGATATAAGTATAGAGGTCAGCAATTGTCCGTCCCGGGAAAGCCTCAATGAGACGTCCTTGATCGATGATATCATTCAGGGGGCGATAGATCGTTCTATACCAGTCTTTAGCAGCGCCTTCAAATGAAACCGGTTTTTTTGTCTCATCCTTCAGAAATTCCTGGTGCTTTGAAATCTGTTTAATCAGATGGGTATA
This sequence comes from Deltaproteobacteria bacterium, assembly GCA_019309945.1. Taxonomy (GTDB): domain Bacteria; phylum Desulfobacterota; class Desulfobacteria; order Desulfobacterales; family JAFDFH01; genus JAFDFH01. The sequence goes on along the minus strand of JAFDFH010000445.1, from coordinate 815 downwards.
CTGACCAATTTCTGTCAGGTCTATGGCGGATGCTATCCTGGTGGCTTCAAAAAATTCACTTTTTTCGCGATAAAGAATATTTTCCAAGGTGTCTTTGGATGGAATAAATTCTACGATTTTTGCATCAACTTCATCACGACCTATTTCCTTTGCCACTGCAATACGATGATTTCCATCCAGAACGTAGTATTCATCCTTGATTTGATAGAGTTTGACGGGGGGAAGACGTTTACCGCTTTTCATTGCCTGTTTTATGCCTTGAAGTCTATCAGAAGGCATATGCTGCATTAATCGGAACTCACTGTCGAAGTCATGATATCGTCCCACGCTTCCCACTATCTGTTTAACCGCTACCGAACAGACGCCCCTGTCTTTGTGATCAAAGGCTTCTTCTTGTTGCTGGTCTTCCTTGAAGGATTTTACAAACTGATCACGCGTGCGGCCATGCCAGATGTTTACCAGTTTATTCCGTAGTTTGATCAGTATCGATTTCAAAAAGGTAATAGCCATAGGTGTTAACAACTTTTGTCTTGTTGATTTTTGTTATGCGTTCGGAGGGATCACTGAACCCAGCATGAATGTGGCCATGGATAAAATAGATCGGGCAGTAATGGTCAATGAGCCACCGGAAGCTTTTAAACCCTCTATGACATAGATCTTCTGCGTCATGAACATAACGTGGCGGTGCATGTGTAATGATAATATCGATACCTCTTTGCCACCAAATTTTGGGTCGAAGGCCTCGGATTATCTTCCACATCTCTTTTTCGGTATATTGGTTGGGGCCTCCACTGTACCAACGTGACCCTTCAAGA
>JAFDFH010000444.1 GCA_019309945.1 Deltaproteobacteria bacterium | reverse complement strand
GATCTCTGCGTTATGCTCAAAATTTTATCCTCGGAATATCAACTATATACCTGTGGTAAAATTTTTCGCAGGCCTTGATCTCGAACAAAAATCCTCGTTTCTGGACGGACACTAACTATTTTGAATAGCTATCGCACGTCCCCGCGCAACCGCAAGGCTGATTGCCGGTTGGGCAAGTTTCAGCCGCTTACTCAACCATGCTTGCGAAACTCCCAATTCACTCGTGGCCCAATAGCACAGAAGACTACGGGCTTTGCTTGGCATAATAGATCAATATCATATAATAATCATATACCAACTTATAATCTGCCTACGTCCCCTGTTTCCCACTGGATCCGTTCATTGACCGGCAATTTCTATGAGGCGGATACCCGAAAACCATCGTTTAAAACCGTAACAACGGCATCATTTCCGGCCTTTCATTTTTTTTAATGGGAAAAAACTGAATGGATTTTTCATGAAATTTTTCAAGCTGTTCCTTATTCACCTTTTTGGACAGCGGTATGTAGTAAAAGGCCAGTTTCATCCGGTAGTTTTGTTCTTTAGTTTTCAGTTTGATTTTAATATCGCCGTGCTTCCACTTGAGAACGGTTTCCCCGGTTTTGGTTGAAACGGTCGTATCCGGTATTCCGTATTTCGACTTCAAATATTTTCGGAACTCTCCGAAAACTTCTTCACTTTCCAGCCGGATATAAACCGCAAAAAACTTGTCATCATAAAAACCGTACACCACATTGGACACCGGGATGTCATGGATCGTGTGAACGATATGGGGCTGAATGTAATAGACCACATTTTGTTTCTGATACAACCGGGACAGCCCTTCCTGCCGAGCAACCGGCGACTCCCATTGGATTCCCATGAATCCGTCTTCCAGATCCGCGGCGCCTGCGGCGCTGATGACAAGACACATAACGGCCAAACTACATACACACGTAAAAAGCGTTTTCATCTCTACATTCCTCATGCTTAAAGGTTGTATTATCAATATCTTATGGGGATAACAGGTAACTTCTCAAAAACTTATGGTTAAACCTACCAGCGGAGTCATCCGGTAATTATTTTGAATAGCTATCGCACGTCCCCTATTTTGTCCCAACCGCTTCATTATCTTCGCCAGGTATTTGCACTCCTGATTCCCTTAAGCGCCCTTGACACATTTGGGTAAACAGGAATTCCGTTTTCGTGATACTTTTTCTTTATCATTCTTGCGGTATATTCCACATCAGCGTCTTCTATACGGTGCGCTCTATTCTCAAGAACCAGCACAATATCTTTACCTGATGCTTGCTTAACTGGGGCAATAATTTCAAGAAGTGCTTCCAAATATGCCCCTTTTTCTGGAGGATCTAAGCCAAGCATGTCCGAAGTTGCCTTTGGAAGTACTTCCAGTGGATGAAGGAGCATAATTAAGATCAGTATATCTATCGGCTCGTTAAGAAGAATTTCCTTGATCTGAGGGCCGAATATCTCAATGGGCAAACTCGGCGTTCCAGTATCAAGAGGGTTCACAACGCTGTTGCCTGGCGTTGGAAAGAGTTCCATCAACCGATTTTGAGTTTTCTGGCTGAAAGGCGGGATTTCAAGCTCGAACTGGTATGCCAAATCTGAGCAAAATACGCCAATGGCACCTCCGCCTCCTGCCAGGGCAATCCGTTTGCCTTTGTTTTTAAGGAATGTCAAGGCGGTAAGGGTGTCGATGACATCCTCAAGTCCCTGGACTGCTATGGCGCCTGCTTGCGAAAGTGCGCCAGCCCAAATTTTTCCTTCACCCCCCAGAGAGCCGGTGTGACTCATTGTAGCTCTGTTGCCCAAAGGTGTCAGCCCTCCTTTCCATACAACTACTGGTTTTTTTGAAGATGTTTTTTTAAGCGTATTTAGAAAAGATCTCCCATTTTTTACTCCTTCAATATAGGCTGCAATATAATCTGTTTCCGGATCATCACAAAGATATTGAAGTAGTTGTGCAGCCTCCAAATCACAACCGTTCCCATAGGAAAATACCTTGCTGATTTTTAGACCTGCTGAAATTGCTTCATGGGTAAAGTCATTGGCTAAGCCGCCACTTTGTGAAATCATTGCGACGTTCCCCGGCTCTTTTGAGTAATCAAATCCCGGTAGCAGTGTGATCCTACCCTGTGGGCAGTGAATCCCAAAACAATTCGGACCAATGATTTTAAGGCCTTTGCCTGCGGTTTGTTCAATTTCTTTCTGCAAAGCCTTCCCCTCGCTGGATCCTATTTCTCCAAATCCCGCCGTATGCACCTGCGCGCCGGTGACTCCAAATTCGAGGCAATCATTTAATACCTCTAGCACAGCCTTTGCCGGCACTGATACCGAGGCAAGATCCACCGGACCGTCGACATCCTTAAGCCTTCTGTAGATATTGAGTCCAAAAACTTCTCCGCCATTTGGCGATATGGGATAAATGTTACCTTTGTATCCATACATTAAGTGGCTCATCAGAATTAAATTGGCAAATGCCCCTATTTTGCCCACGCCGCCGAAAATAGCAATCCCTCTTGGATTGCACATTCGGTCCAGCTGTTTTTTTACATCAACATTCATTTGTATTCACCTCCGAATCAAGCACAATTTATGCGTCAACAGCATATGGCTTTCCTGCTTTTACTTTTATGGGGTTGATATCAATTTCGTAACTACTCAGGTGGATAGGCTGAAGGCTGAAGACTATTATGAAAAAGCTCATTTTAAAGCCATGTTTGATGCAAGAATCAGATATTTCCGCCAAAGTACGGCAATCGTGCTTTTCTGACCCCTTCAGCCATGCCAGAGGCATGCAAGCTTCAGTCTAAACAGC
>JAFDFH010000443.1 GCA_019309945.1 Deltaproteobacteria bacterium | reverse complement strand
AATTACCAGTGCGTTGTGCCATCCACCTGGAATGCCGCTCCCCGTAACAGTGAGGATGCCTTAGGGCCATACGAAGCGGCCCTGATCGGCAATCCCGTAGCTGATCCTGAAAAACCGCTTGAGGTACTTAGAACCATACATTCTTTTGACCCCTGTCTGGCTTGTGCCATTCATATGGTTGATACTAATAATAAAAAAGAGATCGTGAAAGTTAGAGCATTTTGAGCCCGCATCGAAACTCTTCTAAAAAAAATTGCCCGGAATCTGCAAACAAGAATTCTGCTACAGGTCCCGGGCAATCTTTTTTTAATGTTCTGGTTTTAGGTTTAGGCAATATTTTGCTTTCAGATGAAGGTGCAGGGGTTAAGGCTGTCGAGGAACTTCAGCGCCGCTATGATTGTTCTGATGCCGTCGAAATCATCGACGGCGGGACCATGGGCCTCGAACTTTTACCCTACTTTGAAGAGCGCAGCCATATTTTGATCGTCGATGCCGTTAAAACCGGTAAAAAACCGGGATCCATCGTTAGGATCGATGATCCACCTGCTTATTTCAGTTCTAAAACCTCCCCACATCAAATTGGCCTGGCCGATGTTATGGGAGTTGCCGTCATTACCAACAAGCTGCCCCGGAATATTACCTTGTTCGGTATTGAGCCCAAACAGCTTTCAACAGGCCTGAGCTTGTCAACCGAAGTTGAACAGAATTTAAGCCGTCTGGTTGACATGGTGGTTGCGGAGCTGAAAACCATTGGAATCCATGTTCGAGTAAAAAATAAGTGATTATTACATCGCTTCGCAATTCTATAAATAGAAGGGTTATTACAAATGTGTCTTGCAATTCCATCAAAAATCATAAAAATCAAAGATAATGTGGCGACCATCGATGTCGACGGTGTTCAAAGAGAGGCCAGCCTGCTCCTGCTGGAAAATCCGAAGGTTGGAGATTATGTCATTGTACACGCCGGCTTTGCCATCAACAAAATAAACGAAGAACATGCCCTGGAATCTTTAAATCTCCTCAGGGAAGCAGCTGCATTGATATTCGGCGATCAAAAAGGAGGGAATTGATAGCGATTGACGGAAGAATGCGTTGCCAGAAGAGTCGAGATAAACGGGATCGTTCAAGGGGTCGGCTTTAGGCCCTTTGTTTACAAGCTTGCCAACCGGTATAATCTTAAAGGTGAAGTCGCCAATACATCCTCGGGCGTATTCATACACATAGAGGGGAACAAGCAGCATATTGAATTATTCTGCAGCGATATTTCCGAAAAAAAACCGCCGCTGGCCCATATCACTGAGATTGATTTTTTTGATGAACTGGTTAACAATCACCGGGACTTTACAATTGTAGACAGCAGAGAGCAGTCGGTGATGACGACCCTTATATCACCGGACGTATCTGTTTGCGATGACTGCCGCCGCGAATTATTTGATCTCCATGACCGCCGGTTTCAGTACCCTTTCATCAACTGCACCAACTGCGGACCCCGCTATACCATCATTGACGATATTCCGTATGATCGGCCGAAAACCTCCATGAAGCACTTTAAAATGTGCCCCCTTTGCCAGGCTGAGTACGACAACCCTGCAAACAGAAGATTTCATGCCCAGCCCAACGCCTGCGAAGATTGCGGTCCCCATATAGACCTTTATGATAATACTCGTCAAAAGATAGCGACTCCAAAACCAATTGAAAAAACAACCAAACTGCTAAAGCAGGGATGTATTATCGCCATTAAGGGACTGGGCGGTTTTCATCTGGCTGTGGACGCCGAAAATGACCAGGCAGTTGCAACTTTGCGAAAAAGAAAACATCGGGAAGAAAAACCTTTTGCCCTGATGTCCCTCGATGTCGAGAGTGTTCAAAGCTATGCAAAGGTAGGTTCGGAAGAAGAAAAACTGCTTACTTCACCCCAGCGCCCCATCGTACTTCTGAAAAAAAAAGAACCAAATTCGATTGCAAAGGCGGTGGCGCCCAGCAACTGTTATTTTGGCGCCATGCTGCCGTATACACCTCTCCACTACCTGCTTTTGAGTCACGGCTTTACCGCCCTGGTGATGACTAGCGGTAACATGCGTGAAGAACCGATAGCCATTGACAATAACGATGCCTTTGAAAGATTGTCTGATATCGCTGATTATTTTTTGATTCATAACCGTGATATCTATCTGCGCAGTGATGATTCAATTGTCAGGAAAACATCTGGCGACACACGCTTTATCCGGCGTTCAAGGGGCTATGTCCCAGTTCCTGTTTTTCTTAATAAAAAGGTCCCATCCATTTTGGCCTGTGGCGCTGAACTAAAAAATACGATATGTCTGACCAAAGCTAATAAAGCCTTTTTAAGCCAGCATATCGGCGATCTTGAAAATCCGGCAACTTATGACTTTTTTAAGCTGACGATACAACACATGCAGCGGATACTGGATGTTCAACCGGAAATTATTGCTTTTGACCTTCACCCGGACTATTTGAGCTCTCGATATGCTCAAGAACAAAAAGATATTAAAAAGATCCAGGTTCAACACCACCATGCTCATATTGTCAGCGCCATGGCGGAAAACCGGATCGACGGTCCCGTCATCGGCCTCTCTTTTGATGGAACCGGATATGGAACCGACGGCGCCATATGGGGAGGCGAAATCCTGATTGCCGATATAGAAAAGTTTTCCCGGACAGCTCATTTTGCCTATTTACCAATGCCCGGGAGTGCTGCAGCCATAAAAGAGCCCTGGCGCATGGCTGTGAGCTACCTTTACGATGCCTTTGGCCAAGATTTCTGGAATCTTGACCTTCCTGTGTTGAAAGCAATTGAGGC
>JAFDFH010000090.1 GCA_019309945.1 Deltaproteobacteria bacterium | reverse complement strand
GGAAAATGAACATTTTTAACGAAGTCTTCGGGTCTTCAATGCCTTCTTTGTCCTTAACCCTGAACGTTGAACCCTGAACCTGTGAACGGTTACGATTGTTGATTGTAGCCTGTTTATGCTAAGCGACACACTCATTTTGGATCCCGTGCGCGGGTCTATGTTAGGCGCCCTTAACGGCAAGTTTTGGACGTATTGAAAAAAATTACCGGATGGCGCAGCGGGCCTACCGGAATATACTGAGAAGTTACGGGTTTTTCAGATATCCTTTGATCCATCGTTGACAATCTATGATTTAACCCGTATAAAATATCTGTTCCGTTGGGGGAGCTCGGAATACCGGGCTGAGAGGATGATCCAATTCCCATCGACCCCAGGAACCTGATTTGGATAATACCAGCGCAGGGAAACGGAGTCTAAATACGCAATTTCTGTTTAGCGAAAAACACCGTTTTCCCCCGGAGGCGGTGTTTTTTTGTTGAGTGATGAGGTTAACCGGAAATAATTTAATAAGGACGGAATTAAAATGTTTAACAAAAGCGACATTAATTGGTCCCTGTATCTGATTACCGATCGTATAATTGCGGGCGATCGGAACATTGTGGATATCGTACGCGCAGCCATTCAAGGGGGCGTAACCGTTGTCCAGATGCGTGAAAAAACCGCCACGACCAGTGAAATGATTGACCTTGGTCGGGAGTTGCACAATGTCACCCGGGATGCCAATGTTCCTCTTATCGTTAACGACCGCGTCGATATTGCCTTAGCCATTCAGGCTGAAGGGGTCCATGTGGGACCTCCGGATGATATGCCCGCATCCCTCGCCCGCCAATTGCTGGGTCCGAATCGTATTCTTGGCGTGTCGGCCAAATCACCTGAAATTGCGCTTCAAGCAAGACGCGATGGAGCGGATTATGTCGGCGTGGGAGATGTATACGGCACCCGATCCAAAGCGGACGCCGGCATACCGATTGGCATTTCAGGACTCAAAGCGGTTATTGAGGCATGCCCGCTTCCGGTTGTGGGTATCGGGGGAATTCATCATGGCAATATATCCGCTGTTATTGAAGCCGGCGCAGATGGTGTGTCCCTAATTTCAGCGATTGTAGGAGCTGCCGATCCGGAAAAAGCCGCAAGGGAATTGCGGCAATGTATTGATCAAGGGCGAAACGGCTGTATCCAATGATCTCGGTGTCGCCCGCGGGAGCATTATGGAGGAAAGGGGCAATGAGCCTATCAAACGATTTATGGCAAGCCAACCATGACCTGGCCCAGGCCTGTCTTCACCACCCTTTTGTTCAGGGGCTCGCTGATGGCAGCCTTTCACGGGACCGTTTTGCTTACTACATCGGCCAGGACGCCTTCTTTCTACAGGCGTTTGCCCGTGCTTACACCATTGCCGGGGTTAAATCACCGGACTGGGAAGGCTTTGGCACCCTGCACGCCCTTACCGATGGGGTGTTGGAAGAGTTGAAATTGCATGCAAAATATGCGCTTCAATGGGGCGTGGATATCATCAACGTGGAACCGGCGGCCGCGACCCGCCGTTACACCGACTTTGTACTGGCCACCGCCTGGGCTTACGACACGGGCGTAACCGTGGCGGCCTTGTCGCCATGCATGCGACTGTATGCCTATTTAGGGCAACAACTGGCACAGCAAAATCCGCCGGAACATCAGTATATGGATTGGATTCGCACATACGGCAGCCAGGATATCGAAAATCTCGCCCAGCAGCTGGAACAACTCATTGACGCCTATACCTCAGACACGCCCCTTGTTCGGAAAACATATCGCTACGCAATGGAATGCGAGCGGGATTTTTTTCAGGCGGCCTTTGAACGTGTGGTGCAGGATACATGATACAGGAGGCGGGATAGTCCCACTAACCCGGACAAGCCGGAACCAAAAATATTTGCCACCAAGACACTGAGACACAAAGGATACATTTATTATTCTTTCTTCGTGCCTTGGTGCCTTAGTGGCAAAATGGAAAAAGTTTTGCCACAAAAAGCACAAAATTTACAACTAAGGAACTAATCTTGAACCTTGAACCCTGAACCCTGCACCCTGAACCCTGAGCAGATATTAGGAGAATTGAACATGAAGCATTTCACGACGGCTCTATTGATAACCTTTCTGTCTTTATGTCCGCTGTTTGCGATTGTGCCGGTCAGCTATGCAGAAATTAAAGTGGGTGTTATCAGCTCCCAGACCTCCAGTCTGGCGGTGTTAGGACAGCGACAGATCAACTCAGCTATTTTGGCCGCCGAAGAGTGGAATAGAAACGGTGGAATCAACGGGAATAAGATAAAACTTATCATCGAAGACTCAGCCGATAGAACCACTACGGCCGTGACCGCCCTGGACCGTGTGCTGGGTAAGGACGTCTGTGCGATTCTGGGTCCAATTTATAGCTTCCAGCTTTTCGCGATGTTTCCGGAAATTAAAAAAGAGCAAGTCCCCATGCTGACCACCTCCGGGACACGCAAATTAACTCAAATGGGCAACCCGTGGTATTTTCGGACATACCCCCATGACGGCATTACCAAGCGGGCCGCCACACTGTATATGGTCGAAGAATTGAAAAGCAAGCGGCCGGCCCTTGCTTGCGTCACCACCGAATATGGGAAATCCGGTCATGAAATCATCGTTCGTATTCTTGCGAATAGGCATATCACACCGGTGGCCCAAACCTGGCATGAAAAGACTGACAAAGACATGACCGGCCAGCTTTTAAAGGTCAAAAGAGCCAATCCGGACGCAATCATCTCCCAGGCCCATCCTGTGGACACGGCCATCCTCCTGAAGCAGCAACGTGATTTAGGGATTAACGTCCCCCATATGGCATCCTCGGCGGCATCCATGCCCGCTGTTCACAAGCTGGTTGGCAGGGCTATGGAAGGGGTCTATGTAGAGACCTCCGCACTACCCAACTTTGACCCCGATCCCAATGTCCGAGCCTGGACCCAGATATATATTGAGAAATTCAAGATTGAGCCCGATTCATTTGCTATGCTCTACTATGATACGGCCAATTTCCTGTTCCAAGCAATCCAGGCGGTAGGGCCGCACCGGACCAAGATTCGAGACTGGCTGGAAGAAAATACGTATAAGGGGTTGGCCGGTCAATACAACTTCGACGAAGAGCACAACGGCGCCTGGTTTGCGATGATCGTGCAATATCATATGAAAAATGGCAAGGCGGTTCCGGAAATAAAAAAGAAGTACGACTTTACTTTGGAATAGTTTATTAAAAAATTATGTAACCGTTCACGGGGTCAGGGGACATAAGTGCTAAGTAATTTTTACACCGGGAGACGTGGAAGGTTTACTGAAGAAAAAATGAACATCGAACATCGAACGTCCAACATCGAATTTTGAATGAGAAAAAGGGAACCCAGAGATGGGCAAAACTTATCCAGCGTGTACCACTAATTAAAAAACCTGAACTGCTAAACGATATTTTAGAGGAAACAGAGGAATTAATTAAGATTTTCGTTACGAGTATCAGAACGGCCGTTCGACAGGCTCAAGGCCCTGAGCGGAGTCGAAGGGCCGTTCGACAGGCTCAAGGCCCTGAGCGGAGTCGAAGGGCTGAAAAGAAACAGAAATAGTCATTCAAGGAGCGGCATTGGTTTTTTTATTCAATTTTAAAATAATTTGAGGAGCGAAGCGACATCATTATTCGACGTTGGACGTTCGATGTTCGATGTTGGACGTTCATCTTTTAATATGTTCAATGTTCATCTCCTGAAACAAGCACGTATGGCATAAATGCAACCTGTGAACATTTACAAAATAACTTAGCGCTTATGGGGTCAAGAGTAGTGAAGATTAACAAAATAAAGGTAACCCTTAACCTGTGAACGCCTGCGAAAAAGGAAAATGATTCAAGAAATCGTCAGCGGCCTTTCCATAGGATGTATCTATGCCCTGGTCGGCTTTGGGTTCGTACTGGTGTACAATGCGGTCGGTGCGGTCAATTTCGCCCATGGTGAACTTGTCATGTTCGGCGGTTACTTCGGATACGCATTTGCCATCGGCATGGCAATGCCCCTATGGCTTGCCCTGATCACCTCGCTGGTAGCCATGGCTTTACTCGGAATACTGTACAATCAAGTTGCTTACTACCCTATGAGACACCAGCCCGCCGTTACCGTGATCATCGCCTCCATTGGCATGAGCATTATGCTCAGAAACAGCGCCCTGGCAATCTGGGGTCCGGATCCGGTTAGACTAAACTCATTCCTCGGAGAGGGTATTGTCAATATTGGCGGCGTTGTCATTCCGCGCCACCAGCTTTTAATTTTCGCAGTTACCGCCATTGTCTTTATCGGACAATCCTTTTTCTTCTCCCGAACCTCAATCGGCCGAAAACTGGAAGCCACCGCCCAGGACCAGGAAGCCGCCCAACTCATGGGCATAGATGTGAAATGGATGATCACCCTCACCTTTATTCTGGCTGCCCTCCTGGCGGCGGTGGCCGGCTTTCTGGTGGCGCCACTCTGGTTCATCGAACCGAATGTTGGATTGGTGATTATCGTCAAGGCCTTTATCGCTATTGTTATCGGAGGTTTTGGCAGCATCCCCGGACTTGTGGTCGGAGGCCTTTTTCTCGGTGTTACCGAGGTGCTGGTCGCTTCTCACCTGACGTCTGAATATAAGGACGTTATTTCGTATTTTATCCTGATTACAGTTCTCCTGGTTTTACCACAGGGTTTCTTTGGCGAGAAAATCAAAGAAAAGGTATAAAATCGGTTTAATCATGGATACTGGAAACCGAAATATATGGATAACAACCGCCTTTCTTCTGGTCGTGTTAGTCTTGCCGCTCTTTTTTAAAGACTCCCGTTATTACATGAACATACTCAACTTTTCCGGGATTTTCATTATTCTCACCTTCAGCTTTAATTTTATCCATGGATATTTAGGACTTATATCCATCGGTCAGGCCGGTTTCTTCGCCATTGGCGCCTATGTAACCGCCGGATTGACCATGGGGGTGGGTCTCAACTATTTCCTTTCCCTTTGCATCGCCTCAACTGCCGCGGCTTTGGCAGGCGTACTGATCGGTTTTCCGGCCATTCGAATCCGTGGACATTATTTCATCTTAATCACCCTTGGCTTCGGCGAAATCGTCCGCCTGATTATACTCAACTGGAAAGCGGTAACGAACGGAACCAACGGCATCAACGGCATCCCACCTCCTTCATGGGGTCCTTTGGTCTTTGCATCCCGATTTTCCTACTACTACCTGGTCTTATTTTTTATTTTCCTGGCCATGCTGGCCACACGCAACCTGCGGCAGTCCAAGTACGGACGCGCCATGTTGTCCCTGAAGACCACTGAAACGGCGGCCACTGTCATGGGTGTCAACCCTGTGACCAACAAGCTGATCAATTTCAGTCTGTCCGGCCTTTTTGCCGGACTCGCCGGTGGTCTTTATGCAAGCTATATCGGATCCATCAGTCCGGAAGCGTTCTCCGTAGATTTATCCATAGAAATCCTTACCATGAGTCTGGTGGGGGGGTCCGGGACCATTGCCGGCCCGATTATCGGGGCCACCTTCCTGATTGTTTTAAAGGAACAGCTGAGGTTCATGCGAGAATACTACATGATTCTATATGGAGCCGGAATCGTTCTGGTCATGATTTTCATGCCCCACGGTATTATGGGTTTAGTCCGGCGGATCTCGGATTGGTTTCAAACTTGAAGGATTTGGATAGGGTCTAAGATGAAGACATTAATTAAAATCGATGATCTCACCATCCATTTCGGTGGACTGATCGCCGTCTCAAAAGTCTGTTTCCAGGTTAACAAAGGGCTGATCTATGCCCTGATCGGACCCAACGGTGCAGGTAAAACAACGGTCTTAAATATGATCAACGGATTATATCGTCCAACCGGCGGCAACATTACATTTGAACGTAAATCCATTGTGGGATTGTCTCCCCATGTGATTAACCAACTGGGAATCGCACGTACTTTTCAGAATACTCAGGTTTTTGAAGGACTCAATGTCCTGGAAAACATCATGGTGGCACGACACGTCCGTAGCACCGTGAATCCGATTTCCACGCTACTCAAAACACCCGGGGCCCGTCAGGAAGAACGGGACATTATCCAAAAAGCAACAGAGGCTTTAGAATTTGTGGGGCTGGCGGATAAAATGACAATGGATGCGGCTAACCTCCCTCATGGCCAAAAGCGTTTGATGGAAATCGCCCGGGCACTGGCCACCGAGCCGAAACTGATTCTCCTTGATGAACCCTCCGCCGGGATGAATGAAAAGGAAATCCAGGATGTTATTGAGTTGATCCATCAAATCCGCGACCAGGATATTACATTGATTCTGATCGAACACAATATGCCCCTGGTCATGAATATATCAGATCGAATCTGTGTGCTAGACTTTGGAACAAAGGTTGCCGAAGGGACACCGGTTGAGATTCAAAATAATCCCAACGTCATTGAGGCGTATCTGGGTACCGATTTCAAAGGTCTCGGATAATAATCATGCTTAAATTGGAAAAAATTAATACTTACTATAAGCATGTCCAGGTTTTGAAAGATGTTACCTTCCAGGTAAATGCCGGGGAGATAGTTACCTTGATTGGCGCCAATGGCGCGGGGAAATCAACAATTCTGAAAACGGTTTCGGGTCTGATACGACCGAAAAGCGGCTCTATCAAATATCTGGGCAACGACATTCAAAATATGGCCCCGGAAAAAATCGTAGCCCAAGGCATTTCGCATGTTCCCGAGGGGCGCCGCATCTTCCCTGGTCTAACCGTTTTCGGTAACCTCGAGGTGGCCACCACCCCATGGAGACGACATCGCGAGAGTATTCAAAAAGATCTGGAGAAGGTGTTCAGGCTTTTTCCAAGATTACAGGAACGGATAGACCAGGAAGGGTGGTCACTTTCCGGAGGAGAACAGCAAATGCTGGCCGTTGGACGTGGACTGATGTCGCGCCCTAAACTCCTCTTGTTGGACGAACCGAGTCTGGGACTGGCGCCGAGATTGGTCCAATCGGTTTTCGAGACCATCAAGCAGATCAACCAGCAAGGAACAACCATCTTGCTTGTCGAGCAAAACGCTTACGCTGCATTGCAGGTCGCGGATCGGGGCTACGTATTGGTCAACGGACACATCGTCCTTTCAGGATTGGCCGGGGACCTGGCCGCCGATAAAAAGGTGAAAGAGGCCTATCTGGGAGGCTGAGTCCTTTTTGGAAGGTTTTATCAAAACGTTACCAAGTAACTTTTCAAAAACTTATGGTTAAGCCTACCAGCGGAGTCATCCGATCATTTTTTTCAATGCGGGCAACTGTTTGAAGCCGTTTAGGGCGGCTTAGAGTGACCCGAACAGTATTAATTGTTGATTGCAGCCTGTTTGTGCTAAGCGACACACTCATTTTAGATCCCGTGCGCGGGTCACTGTTAGGCGCCCTTAACGGCAAGTTTTGGCCGTATTGAAAAAAATGACCGGATGGCGCAGCGGGCTTTCCGGAACATATTGAGAAGTTACGCCATCAATATTTAACCATTTGAAATAACTTTTAATTATTTATATTCTTACTTGCTTTTTGTATTTATGGTGGATATAAAGATTTGATGAATCAGTAAAAAGTCCGATTTAGACGGTTTCGTAAAAAGTTAAAATTCAAGGCGTGTAAATTTTGTAATCATGAGGTGTACTTATCGTACGTTGAATGATTACAAAATGCAGCACAACGCAGAAGTTGGACTTTTTTCGAGACCGTCAAGATTTGATTACAAAGATGAGCCCCCCCATTGTGAAGGAATTTATAGCATGTGGCCGTCCGGTGTCAAATGCGCGGTTTGCCTTAGCTTTGATTTTGATGCAGAGTCGCTCTCGCTCGGAACAATCGAACGGATGCGGTATGAAGGCGATCAACAACGGTATGCCAAGACACTCACGCCGATATCAAGGGGCCAGTACGGAGCAAAAGTCGGTGTCCCGCGCATTCTCAAGTTTTTGGAAAAGAATAACATCCCCGCCACTTTTTTTGTTCCCGGTTTCACCGCAAATTTGTATCCGGATATTATTAAGGAAATTACTGAACGCGGCCATGAACTGGCCAACCACGGTTATTACCATGAAAATCCCACGGAGTTTATCGGAGACCCGCAAAAAGAGCGTGACATTTTACGCCGTGGGAATGACACCTTAG